>NZ_LZKY01000305.1:0-1152 GCF_001673055.1 Mycobacterium sp. 1245801.1 | reverse complement strand
GGCGATCGCGCAAACCAGTTTCGCGGTGCACCGCGGCGACGGGTACTCGAGCATCAAGGCGGTGTGTTTCGACGTCGACCCGCTCGGCGGGTTGACGTTGTCGGCCACCGACCGCTACCGCGTCGCGACGAAGACGATCCCATGGCAGCCCACCATAGACAGCGACGGATCGCCGCCGGTTCGGCTCCTGGTCCCGCCGCGCGCGCTCGGCGACACCGCCCGCCTCGGCGGCGACACCGTGCACATCGGGTTCGAGGGCGCCGAGCCGCACCTGCTGAGCTTCCGCGGCGAGACCCGCACCGCGATCACCCAACTGCTCGGCGAGGACTTCCCGAAGCTCGACCCGCTGTTCCCCAACGAATACACCGCGATCGCCACGGTGTCGCCGCCGAGGCGGGCGGTGTCGCCGAGCGCGCGCGGCGGGACCAGGAGCCGAACCGGCGGCGATCCGTCGCTGTCTATGGTGGGCTGCCATGGGATCGTCTTCGTCGCGACGCGGTAGCGGTCGGTGGCCGACAACGTCAACCCGCCGAGCGGGTCGACGTCGAAACACACCGCCTTGATGCTCGAGTACCCGTCGCCGCGGTGCACCGCGAAACTGGTTTGCGCGATCGCCTCCGCGAACTGTCCGGCGTCCACGCTGCCCGCGTCGGCCGGCCGCGTCGGCAGGTCTGGGTACTCACTCCCCAGCATGGTGGGCAACGTGAACTCTGCGGCCCCGCACAGGATGCGTGCAGTACCACCCTCAGTCTTGAACTCCACCGGCTTGCGTGCCAGCGCCTTGCTGATCGCCTGCAGCAGGCGCCCGGACACCAAGGTGGTTCCCAGTGATGTCACATCCGCCCCAGCGCTTGTCACGGCGGCAACTTCGTAGTCGAACGCCTCCAGGATCACGTAACCGGAGCCGCTGGTGAGTCGGATCGCGCCGAGCAGCGGGTTCAACGGCTTCGCCGGCAACGCCCGCGCCACCCAGTTGATCGCATCCGCGAACTCGTCGCGAGTAATCGTGAACTGCAAATCGGACATAAGGATCGTCACTCCTGGTGTGTGGGCCGCCGTCAATCGGCCGTTGCGTACACCATAGACCGGATCGTTTGACGCAATAACGTCTAGCGTTTGATGAACCGCGCCGACGCCACGAAAGTGCCCACC
>NZ_LZKY01000304.1:0-1006 GCF_001673055.1 Mycobacterium sp. 1245801.1 | reverse complement strand
GGGCGCCTCACAGCCGACGGTGTCTCTGTTGATCTGGCAGCGCGTCACGCCGGATTTGGTCTCGATGAAGACGTAGCCGTTCTGGTCGGGCGGCAGCGGGATGGCGCCGGCCGGGGTGGTCGGGTTCGCCGGTGCGGCCGACGGGCCCGGCGCCGGGGCGGCGGTGGCCGACGGCGGCGTGGACCTGGGTGTGGGGAAGGACGGTTCGGTGGGGCCGGCTCCTGGCGAGGCCACCGGCCGGCCGCCGATGACCGAACTGCAGCCGGAGACCAGCGCCGAGCCGGCCACCAGGGCTACGAGCAGCAGCGAACCACCGGCCAGGCTTCGCCGCGCATTCTCCGAAAACCGCACCCGCCGCTCCCCAGACGATTCATATAGCGGCACTCAGGTTACGCACCGAGACGCGAAAGCCGCTGCCCTGACACAGGTATCGATACAGAGCCGATGGCCCGAATTTATCGACCCGTGACCGGTTCACGACTTCCGTACAGCCCCA
Source organism: Mycobacterium sp. 1245801.1 (assembly GCF_001673055.1). Taxonomy (NCBI): domain Bacteria; kingdom Bacillati; phylum Actinomycetota; class Actinomycetes; order Mycobacteriales; family Mycobacteriaceae; genus Mycobacterium; species Mycobacterium sp. 1245801.1. Next base: position 510 of record NZ_LZKY01000304.1, on the reverse strand, counting down.
ACAGCTTTTCGGCGTTGCGGTGGCTGATGGCCGCGCGCTCGTCGTCGGTGAGCGGCAGGCTGTCCAGAAACGCGCGGGCGGCGACCATCGACCCGAACGGGTAGTCGGCGGAGAAGGCCACGCGGTCGATCCCCACCTGGGCGACCAGGTTCGCGTACGTCGCGCGGTCGTTGAAGTTGGCGAATGTGTAGTGGAAGTTCTCCCGCAGGTAGTAGCTGACGGGACGCTGCAGACCGGTCAGCTCCGGTGTCAGCGTGGCGTCGAAGCGCGGCAGCATGAACGACGTCGCCTCACCCATGTGCCCGATGATCATCTGCAGCGACGGGTGCCGGTCGAACACGCCACCCAGGATCATCCGCAGCGCGTGGGTGGCGGTGTTGATGTGCCACCCCCACCCCACCGTGGCCAGCGCGAACGTGACGGGCTCGGCGAAACCCGCGTAGCTGGACTCGATGACGCCCGCCGGGGGGATGGTCGGATGCAGGTAGATCGGCGCCTGCAGGGCGGCCG
>NZ_LZKY01000303.1:0-34735 GCF_001673055.1 Mycobacterium sp. 1245801.1 | reverse complement strand
CCTGTGCCTGGGCTCCCTGTTCGCCTGCTCGGCGGCGGCCACCGTGGCCGCGACGACTCAGCTGGCGCCGGTGCGCCGATCGATGGCCGGCCGCGAGCCGCCGGCGGCGTCGCCGGAGTGGCTGTTGCTGCGGATACCCGTGGGCACGGTGTGGTCGGAGGAGTCCGCCTTTCGCGGTGCGCTGGCCACCGCCGGCGCCGTCGCTTTCGGCGCACGCGGTGGGCGACTGTTGCAGGCCAGCGCCTTTGGTCTGTCGCACATCGCCGACGCGCGGGCGACGGGTGAGCCGGTGGCCGGCACCGTGCTGGTGACCGGGATCGCGGGCTGGCTGTTCGGTTGGCTGGCCGATCGTTCCGGCAGCCTGGCCGCACCCACGCTGGCGCACCTGGCCATCAACGAAGCCGGGGCGATCGCGGTGCTGGCGGTGCAGTCGTCGCGCCGCTGATGGTCAGGGATTGATGGTGTAGTCACCGAGTTGGCGGCCCCACACGAATTCCACCGCGAGCGGCGAGCCGACCTCGAAGTGGTTGTAAGGAGCCATGCTTGCGCCGGTGTCCATCACCAAAAACGGCGCGGGCCACAGTTCCCGGGTGATCTTCTGCCAACAGCCCGGCCGTCCGCCCGGGCCGCCCCTGGCGTTGGTGCGGGGCAGGTTCTCCGGCCAGATATAAGGATTGGGCGCCCCCGCGATGGCGCCTGAGGCGTGGGCGCCCAGCGAGTAGCCGTTATCGCCCAGCGCGTTGTGGATTCTCGGCGCGACTTCGTCGAAATTGTGTATGGTGCAGTAGATTTCGGGACTGTATTCGTCGAGCAGCTGGCTGCTGGGAACCAGGTCGACGGCGCTGCGGACGAAGAATGGCCCGCTGCGGCCCAAGACGTCGGCGCCGGTGTTGCCCAGCCCGGCCGCGGCCAGCAGCGCGGCGTCGAGGTCGCGGTGCCGCGAGTCGAGTGTGCGCGCGGTCGTCACCGCGTGGTCCAGCGCGTCCCACAGGTCTGGAGAGGCATTCGCATAGGTATCGTCCAGAGCCGCCAGCCGCCGAATGTCGTTGCGTAGGGCCGGCATCCGGGGGTTCAGGTCGTCGAGGACGGCATTGCCGTCGGCGAGCGAGGCACCGAACCGCTCGCCCATCCCGGTCAGCGCCTGGGCGGCGGCGCTGAGCGTGAGGTTCAGTTTGACCGGATCGACCTTCTCCGCGATCGAGGTGAGTGTCTCGAAAAGGGTGTTGAACTCGGTGGTCACCGATGTCGCATCGATCACCATCGACGGTGTGATCGTTTGTGCTGCAGGCTGTTTCGGTGCGCTTAAGGCAACATATTTGTTGCCGAACACCGTGGTCGCCTTGACGTCGGCGACCACGTTGGCCGGGATCCGCTTGACGTATTTCGGGGCGACGTCCAGGACTATCTTGGCGGCCGGCCTGCCGCCATGCGTGGTCTCCGAAATGCTGGACACTCGGCCGATCTGCACCCCGTTGTAAGTGACCTTGGAACCGGGATCCATCACCAGACCCGCCCGGGCGGCCACCATGGTCAACTTCGTGGTCGGCGTCAGGGCGCCGCGAAATTGCAGGTACAGAAGCGACCCGAGCAATCCCATGATCACGACCGTCACCAGGCCGGCGGTCCGGTACGGCGGCCGCGCCCTTGGGCGACGGGGCTCCATGGTTTTGAGACCCTAGGGTATGGCCCCCCGCGACAAAGCCGATCCGGCCAAGGCCCGGCAGGCCGTGTTGGCGGTCGCGGAGTGGCTGCGCGACGAATCCGGTCCGCAGCCCGAGCGGCAGGAATTGGCGACGGCCGTCCGGCTCACCGCCCGCACCCTGGCCGCGGTGGCGCCCGGGCGCAGCGTGGAGTTGCGCGTCCCGCCGTTCGTCGCGGTGCAGTGCATCACCGGGCTCACGCACACCCGCGGAACACCGCCCAACGTGGTGGAAACCGACCCGCGGACCTGGCTGCTGCTGGCCACCGGGGAGTTGCCGTTCGGCGAGGCGCAGCGCACCGGTGCGCTGCGCCTTTCCGGCTCGCGAGCGGGTGAGATTGAACACTGGCTGCCGCTGTTCGATCTCGGCTGAACATAACCCTGAACTGCAGGTTTAGGTATTCGCGCTGGCATTTTGTCGCGCAACACGCCCGGCGGATTCGTCGGCGCGGCGGCGCTGCCCGTAGACTCCGTTACGTCACCAACCGTTCCCCGGGGAGCTGCCTAATCGTGACCGTCCAAGAACCCGAAGAGGACTTCAACGCACCCCGCGAAGAATGCGGTGTATTCGGAGTCTGGGCCCCCGGCGAGGACGTCGCCAAACTCACCTATTACGGCTTGTACGCGCTGCAGCACCGCGGCCAGGAGGCCGCCGGCATCGCCGTCGCCGACGGTTCCCAGGTGCTGGTCTTCAAAGATCTCGGCCTGGTCAGCCAGGTGTTCGACGAGCAGACGCTGGGCGCCATGCAGGGCCACGTCGCCATCGGGCACTGCCGCTACTCGACCACCGGCGACACCACCTGGGAGAACGCCCAGCCCGTGTTCCGCAACACCGCGGCCGGCACCGGGGTGGCGCTGGGACACAACGGCAACCTGGTCAACACCGCCGAGCTCGCCGCCCGCGCCCGCGACGAGGGGCTGATCGCCAAACGCGCCCCCGCACCGGCGACGACCGACTCCGACATTCTGGGCGCGCTGCTGGCCCACGGCGCGGCGGACGCCACCCTGGAGCAGGCGGCGCTGGACCTGCTGCCGACCGTGCGCGGCGCGTTCTGCCTGACCTTCATGGACGAGAACACGCTGTACGCCTGTCGCGATCCCCATGGGGTGCGGCCACTTTCGCTGGGACGGCTGGACCGCGGCTGGGTGGTGGCCTCCGAAACGGCGGCGCTCGACATCGTCGGCGCCTCGTTCGTCCGCGACATCGAACCGGGCGAACTGCTGGCGATCGACGCCGACGGCGTCCGCTCCACGCGTTTCGCCAACCCCACCCCCAAGGGCTGCGTCTTCGAATACGTCTACCTGGCGCGACCGGACAGCACGATCGCCGGACGGTCCGTCCACGCGACCCGGGTGGAGATCGGCCGCCGGCTGGCCCGCGAACGTCCCGTGGAGGCCGACCTGGTGATCGGCGTCCCCGAGTCGGGCACGCCCGCCGCCGTTGGATACGCCCAGGAGTCGGGCATCCCCTACGGCCAGGGGCTGATGAAGAACGCCTACGTCGGGCGCACCTTCATCCAACCGTCGCAGACCATCCGCCAGCTCGGTATCCGGCTGAAGCTCAACCCCCTTCGCGAGGTGATCCGGGGTAAGCGACTCATCGTCGTCGACGACTCGATCGTGCGCGGCAACACGCAGCGCGCCCTGTTGCGGATGCTGCGCGAGGCCGGCGCCGTCGAAGTGCACGTGCGGATCGCCTCACCCCCGGTCAAATGGCCCTGTTTCTACGGCATCGACTTCCCGTCACCGGCGGAGCTGATCGCCAATGCGGTCGAGGACAAGAAGGAGATGCTCGAGGCGGTGCGGCATGCCATCGGCGCCGACTCGCTGGGCTACATCTCGCTGCGCGGATTGGTGGCGGCCTCCGAGCAGCCGGCCTCGCGGCTGTGCACCGCCTGCTTCGACGGCCAGTACCCGATCGAACTGCCCGGGGAAACGGCGTTGGGCAAGAACGTCATCGAGCACATGCTCGCCAACGCCGCCCGCGGCGCCGGGCTCGAGGAACTCGCGCCCGACGAAGTGCCGGTCGTGCACTGAGGAACTCGGTTGCGCTCCTTCACCGACGTTTGATACCGGCCGTCGGCGCCGCCCGGTAGCCTTTATCGCGATGACGGATCCCGGAAAGAGTCCAGGACGCCACCAAGGCAGTCAGGGCATCACCTACGCGTCGGCCGGGGTGGACATTGAAGCCGGCGACCGCGCCGTCGAATTGTTCAAGCCGCTGGCGACGAAAGCCACGCGACCCGAGGTCCGGGGCGGCTTGGGCGGATTCGCCGGCCTGTTCGCGCTACGTGGCGATTATCGCGAGCCGCTGCTGGCGGCCTCCACCGACGGCGTCGGCACCAAGCTGGCGGTGGCCCAGGCGATGGACAAGCACGACACCGTCGGGCTGGACCTGGTGGCCATGGTGGTCGACGACCTCGTAGTGTGCGGCGCCGAGCCGCTGTTCCTGCAGGATTACATCGCGGTGGGCCGGACGGTGCCGGAACGGTTGAGCGCCATCGTCAGTGGCATCGCCGAGGGATGTGTGCGGGCCGGCTGTGCGCTGCTGGGCGGCGAGACGGCCGAACACCCCGGCCTGATGGAACCGGACCACTACGACATCTCGGCCACCGGCATCGGTGTCGTCGAGGCCGACGACGTGCTGGGGCCCGACCGCGTCAAACCGGGCGACGTCATCATCGCGATGGGTTCGTCGGGTCTGCATTCCAACGGATATTCGTTGGCGCGCACCGTGTTGCTCGAGATCGACCGGATGAACCTCGAGGGATATGTGGAGGAGTTCGGCCGCACGCTCGGTGAAGAGCTGCTCGAACCCACCCGCATCTATGCCAAGGACTGCCTGGCGCTCGCGGCCGAAACCCACGTGCGCACCTTCTGCCACGTCACCGGCGGTGGGCTGGCCGGCAACCTGCAACGCGTCATCCCGCACGGCCTGGTCGCCGAGATGGATCGCGGGACCTGGACGCCCGCCCCTGTCTTCGCCATGATCGCCCAGCGCGGGCGGGTGACCCGCGAGGAGATGGAAAAGACGTTCAACATGGGCGTCGGCATGATCGCCATCGTGGCCCCCGAGGACACCGACCGGGCCCTGGCCATCCTGACCGCCCGGCACCTGGACTGCTGGGTGCTGGGCACCGTGGGCAAAGGCGGAAAAGAAGGCCCACGGGCCAAGATGGTCGGTCTGCACCCGAGGTTTTAGAAAGCTTGTGCTCCGGCAGAACTAACGCGGCGCCGGTGCACTACGCATCGGCGCCGGGGCGTTGGTCTTAGCGACGCCAGCTGTCCTGGTCGTCCCAGGATTCGTCGGATCCGTCGCTGTCCAGGTCACTGGAGTCGTCCGAACCCGATCCGGACAGCTCTTGCTGAAGCCGCTGGAAGTCGGTCTGTGGAGAACTGTATTTGAGTTCTCGAGCAACCTTGGTCTGCTTTGCCTTAGCCCGGCCGCGGCCCATGGGGGAACCCCCTCGCGCAATAACGGAGCGGCCTAACGAGTAGGCGGCTCCGATCTCCTGGTGTCGTATTGTCCTGCCAACAGTTTACCGTGCCCCGCCACCGGGCGTTGGCGCCCCCTACTTGCTGTGGCGGACGTTACCGTTCATTATCCCGCACCGCCCCGCAACCGTTCAACAGCTAGCCGCCCCGCGCCGATTTGTTCGGTTGCGGGCAGCGAATCGGCGTCGATCACCGCGGCGACCGAGGCGTCCGGTCCGGTCGCCAATTCCGTCTCGGCGGGCAGCCCGCGCTTGAGCAGCGCCAGCGCTATCGGACCGAGATCCACGTGGTCGACCACCGTGCCGAGACGGCCGACGGTGCGGCCGCCGGCCAGCACCGGGTCACCGGTCGACGGCCGGTCGACCGAGCCGTCGAGGTGCAGCAGCACCAGCATCCGCGGCGCCCTGCCCAGGTTGTGCACCCGCGCGACCGTCTCCTGCCCGCGGTAACAGCCCTTGTCCAGGTGGACGGCCCCCGAACCGGGGCCACCGATCCACCCCACCTCGTGCGGAATCGTGCGCTCATCGGTGTCGACGCCGAGACGGGGCCGCAGGCCCGCCACCCGGTGGGCTTCGTAGGCCCACACCCCGGCGGGTCGCACTCCGGCCTGCGTCAGGCGCTTGCGCCACTCGTCGACCGCGGCGCGCGGAATCAGCAGGTCAAGCTCGAGCCGGCCGGCGGGGCTGCCCGGCATCCGACGCACGAAGCCGTCGCCGGTGGGCACTGCCGTCAGCTCGGCGGGCAGCGCATCCACCCCGATCGCGTCGAGAATCGCTCGGTCGGCAAGTTTCGGGCCGAGCAGCGACAGCACGGCCAGCTCCGCACCGGCCGGGGTGACCTCCGACCAGAACACCATCTTGCGCAGGTATCCCAGCAACGGCTCGGCCCGCCACGGTTCGGTGTCGAGGTAGGTGGTGCCGCCCAGCTCGGTCTGAATCCAGTGGTCCTCGACGCGGCCCTGCCCGTCGAGGCTGAGATTCTGCGTACTGGCGCCGTCGGGGAGGTCGCTGACGAATTGCGTCGAAATGCTGTGCAACCAGGTTTGCCGGTCCTTGCCGGTCAAGGTGAGCACGCCGCGGTGCGAGCGGTCCACCACTATCGCGTCGGTGTCGGCCGCACGCTGCTCGCCCAGCGGATCGCCGTAATGCCAGACGGCACCGGCGTCGGGTCCGGTTTCGGGTGCGGGGACGGGGTGGGTCACGAGTCAACTCTACGGACCCGCCGGGCGCCCCCAACGAGTGTGAAGCTGGCTTCACACTCGGAGCCGAATGTGCGGCTAGCTTCACGTTCGCGAGGTCCCACGTGGACGCGGTCGCGGCGCGGGCCCCTTCGGCCACATTGGATAGGCTTTCGACCATGGCGGGCCAGACGGGTGTGATCGTCACGCTGGACGGCGAAATACGTTCGCCCGACGCGCCGCTGCTGCACGCCGACGACCTGGCGGCGGTCCGCGGTGACGGTGTCTTCGAGACGCTGTTGGTCCGCGACGGCAGGGCCTGCCTGATCGAGCCGCATCTGCAGCGGCTGACCCAGTCCGCCGCGTTGACCGATCTGCCCGCACCCGATCTGCCGCGGTGGCGAAGCGCGATCGAGGCGGCCACCCGGCAGTGGTGCGCGGACAACGCCGAAGAGGGCGCGATGCGGTTGATCTACAGCCGGGGCCGCGAGGGCGGGTCGGCGCCGACGGCCTACGTCATGGTCAACGCCGTCCCCGACCGCGTGACGGCGGTCCGGCGGGGCGGGCTGGCGGCGATCACGCTCGATCGCGGGCTGCCCGCCACCGGCGTCGACGCGATGCCGTGGCTGCTGGCCGGCGCCAAGACCCTGTCCTACGCGGTGAATATGGCGGCCCTGCGCCATGCCGCCCGTCAGGGCGCCGGTGACGTGATCTTCGTCAGCACCGACGGTTACATCCTGGAAGGCCCTCGCTCGACTGTGGTGATCGCCACGGCCCCCGAGACGCCGGAGGATCATCCGTGCCTACTCACTCCGCCGCCGTGGTATCCGATCCTGCGCGGCACCACCCAGCAGGCGCTGTTCGAGGTGGCCAGGGACAAGGGCTACGACTGCGACTACCGGGCGCTGCGCGTCGCGGATTTGGTTGCCGCCCAGGGCGTTTGGTTGATCTCCAGCATGACCTTGGCCGCCCGTGTGCACACGCTCGACGGCCGCGCGCTGCCGCCGGCGCCGATGGTTGCGGAATTCGCCGAACTGATCGACGCCGCCATCGTCAGCGATCGCTGAGCGCTGAATTCTGTTGTCGGCTGGCCGATCCGCGGGTACGGTCGGCCGTACACAAGGAAGGAGGTGGTCCGCGAAATTGATAGCTTCATGGACATGTGAGGTGGCTGCGCGCTAGCAGCACCTGCTCGGAAGAGCTGGCGTCACGCGTGCGCTAGCGAATTCCCCGCAGTCACCCGGCCCCCGAGCTTCCGGTTTGTCCAACCTGGAATACGGCTCGGGGGCCGATCCATGTCGGGGGGCGGCTACTGGTTCACCTTCGCGGTGATCTCCCCGGCGAGCTTGCCGGCCTGACCGGTGCCGGCATCCGGGCCGCACACCAGCAGGTCGACGACGACGCTGGACGCCGCGTGCAACGCGTGGTGGCAGACCCGGGTCCCGTCCGCTTCCGTTCTCTGCTGATAGACCTTGGGCGGGGCGCCGGTGACCTCACCGAAAGCCCAGCCCGACGACTTGCCGTTGAAGCTCATGGTGATCGATTGACCCGCGCAGGCCCTCCACTTCTCGGCCGTCGCCGCCACGAACGCCGCGGCCTTCTCGGGCGACGAGAACGCCGCAACCGCTTCGTACACCCGATGCGGCGGGTTCTCGCCGGCGGTGTGTACGGCCTGCCCACTCACCGCGGTGTAGCCGTCGGCTCCCTGATAGACCGAGCTCTCGATGGGCTCCCAGGCGTTTTTGCAGTTCGGGTTGGATAGCGTCGCCCTCAGGTTGCGAAGCTGCCCGGCCTTCTCGGAGACCACCAGGTTCTGGTCGCCGATGATGGCGCCGACCTCGGCGGGGCCGAGCAGATAGGAGTCCAGCTTCGCGCCGTTCGCGGCCGTCGGGCCCGAACCGGCTGCCGCCGCTGATCCGGCGTCCGTGGCCGAGTTGGGGCCGGCCTTGGGTGCCTTGGTTTTGCCGCCCTGCGTTGCCAACACGACGACGATCGCGATCGCGGCAATCACCGCGACGGCGGCACCGCCGATGATCAGCAGCCGCTTGTTCGACCCGGTGCCCGCCGCGGGCGGGACGGGGGCCTTGGCCGACGGCCCGGCGGAGGGCGCGGGCCCGGCCGGCGCTTTCGCTGCGGTCGCCGCCGCCTGCTCCGTGGCGCCGGTTGCCGGTGCGTCCGCCGCGTTGTTCTTGGCCTCGATTTCGGCCAGTACGTTGTCGATTTCGGTGCGGGTGCGGTAGGTGACATCGTGGCGAAGGCGCAGCATGCGCAGCAGCTGGCCGATGTCACCGCGGGCGCTGGGGTCGTCACCGTCCTCGTCGAGCCCGGACCGCAGTTCGATCAGCAGTTGCGTTTGTTGCTGCGGGCTGAGCTCCTTTTCGGCGAGGATATTGCCCAGCCGCGTGATGTACCCGAACGGCACCGGTGGCTCTTCGGGCAGCGGATCCGGCAACGGCACCGGCTTGCTCTGCAGGGCGTGCACCGCGGTGACCAGTTGGATGCCGGCGTCGACAGTCGGCTCGCGGTAGTCGATGATCTGCAATGCGGCAAGGGGATTCACGCGCATGCTGTCGACGTCGCCGATGCGCACGGGAAGGATCGGCCGGTTCAGGGCCCTCGCGTAGCGCAACTCGGCCTGACTGGGCTTGGACTGCAGCCAGTTGTTCGACAGCGCGACGATGAACACGTCGCACGAGCGGATCTGCTCCAAGATCTTGTTCCACCAGGAATCCCCGCCGCCGAGCTCCTGGTCGAACCACACCTGCTGCTGCCCGCGCCGCAGCGCGGTGGTCAGGGCGTCGACCGTCGACCTGTCTTGGCTCGAGTAGCTGATGAACAGCGCCATCGAAGTCTCCTTGGGTGAGGCGGAGCGAACTAACTCGGGCGAAGCCTCGTCGGCTACTGCACGTGCGCCGATACCGTATCAGTGTTGGGTCCGGTCAGAAGGCGCAAATTCAGGGCCATTTGGCGCGGAGGCGGGGCTGAACTCAGCCGTTGCCCCGATCGAGAACCTGGGCGTCGTCGGACGACCGGATCTCGGCGTAGCGTCGCGCGAATTCCTCACCCGGAACCGGCCATTGCTCGCCGCCCTGCCCGCGGACGACCCAGTCGCCGTCGGCCGCCGCCGCGGGTCCCTCCAGGGTGTTGACGACCTCGCCGGGCTGCGCCGGGCGCGCCTGGACCCGTCCTTTGCGACGCCACCGCCCGTCGCCGGCGGGTTCGTAGGTGTCGCGAAAGATGTCGTCGCGCACCGACCAGACCTTGCCGTCTTCGGAAATCGCCCAGTCCCCGGCGTCGGCCCGCAGCATGTGGCCCGAATCCGATGTCCATGTCCACCCGGTCGCGCGTTGCTCCGCGGCGACCGTGCCCACGCGGGAAAAGGATTGCCACAGCGGGCGTGAGCGAAAGCCCAGCTGCCGCAGGCTCCACAAGGTTCCGGCCAGACTGCGCACCGCGGCGTTGAGCAGCTCCGGGTTGGCTTCGACGGTCGGCCAGTCCACCAACTTGTCGTGAATCTTGCGTGAATCATCGCGTGGCACACCGTATTTCCAGCCGTTGCGACGGTAGTAACGGCACCAGTCCTCATGCTCTGCCTGGGCCATGCTCATTGCCGCGTGGTGGTCGAACCCCATCAACGCCAGCTGCTCGGTCGGCGCCAAACCCGCCATGTCGCGTCCGGAAAGCTGCGCCGGGGGGCTGCCCCAGGTGTTCCAGGTATGTCCGGCAATCTGTTCCACCATCCACAAGGCGTTGCGTACCTGGCGGCGGTTGGAGCCGCGGTAGAACTCGTCGAGTTCGGCCCACGGCATCGCGGCGGCCGACCGCGGCGCCCCCGGGTCGATCGTCGAGACGTAGCGCTCGTGGATCAGCCGCGCCGCGCGCTCCCACGCGTCCTGAACCAGCCCCTCCTGGGTGTCGAGCACCAGCGAGTAGGACTGCAGCCGGCCGACGACCTGGATCGAGTCGTCGCTGATGCTGGTATTGAGATCCGAGGCGTGGATGGGCATTTCGGGGAACCGGGCGGCCAGTCGGGCTGCGGTCGTCGCGGCGTGGGCGTCCACGAAGATCACCGCGCAGCCGGCCGGGTCGGCCTCGCCGATCAGCTTCAGCATGGTCGGCACGGTCGGCAGCTGGGCCACGGCGTCGATCTTCGGCCCCTCCGATACGAATCCGGCCTGCCGACGGTAGAACTCGTGATCGGCCAGGTAATCCTCGGCGTCGCGTTCGACCAGCGTCAGCGCGGGCAGCGGCACCGCGTCGGGTGGAGTGTAGAAGTCGCGCTCCAAAGCGCGCTGGGTCAGATTGGCGCACAGGGCAAGGGTCAATTGCGAAGTGCCGCAGACGAACACGCGTCGCGTCCGGCGGGTCGCGCTGATGGCGTCCAGGAGCCTGCCCGCCGTCACCTCGTATTTGCCCACAACGTCGGCCGCCCACCGCGTGTCGGAGCCACCGAACTGCTGGGCACGCCACGCCTGGGCCAGCCACGGGTCGTCCATCCGCACGATGAGCGGCAGCCGCCGCTTGTGGGCGACCTCGGAGAGCCGGCGGCTGATCAGGTCGAGCCACAGCAGGTTGATCGCCGGATCGGGTGCCATCAGGTAGAGCCGAGAAAGATTGCGCCACAGTCGAAGTGACACCAGCGTGGATGGGGTGTCGAAGTCCACCAGGACCACCCGGGCGCCCTGTCGGCGGGCGCGCGCCACGCGGTCGTCGCTGGCGCCGGTGACGACCACCAGGGTGCTGCGCCGGTCCAGCGTGCGCGCCACCGCGCTGATCATCGACTGGGTGTCGGCGTCGACCCCGACGATGACCGTGACCGAGTCGGCCAGGTTGGCCCGCAGCCGGTCCACCTGCGACCGGAACACGCCGACCACCACGCCGCCCAATCCGGTGAAAATCGCCGCCAGCGCAGCGATCCGGGCCAGCTCCAGCCCGACGGGCGTGGGGTTCGGGCAGGTTCGCCCGCTCACCGAGAAGTCACCGGTGCTGCCCTTGACCAGGCTGGCCGTCGCCATCAGCGGGGTGAAGAAGGCCGGGTGATTGGCGTCGTGACATCCCCAGTAGGAGGTGAGGCCCAGCACCGCGCCCATGCTGACCAACGCAGCGATCACGGTGAACGAAACCCCCACCACCCGGTGGCTGCTGTCCGATCGGAAGGTCAGCACACACGCCGCGATGAGCACCGTGACCACGATCGCCAGCGTCGGCATCGATCCGGGCCGGCCGAACCATCCCAGCGAGGCCGGCAGCGCGTCAAGGACCGAGGGCCGCAGATCCAGGACAGCCAGATACAGGATCAGAAGCAGGCCGGTCGCGCTGACCGCTCGGCGCACCACAGTCGAGGGTGACCGCTTGGGACGCATCCGACCGACCTCCCTTCCGGGGCATATCGTCGCCCATCGGATGCTCGGAGGTCGAACAGTACACGCAGAAAAAGGCGGCCGCGGGCCGTTGCTAGCCGGCGAACCGGGACAGCCGCGCCGAAAGATGCGGCACCAGACCGCCGTCGGCGTCCACCCGCTCCTCGACGTAGGCCAGGTCGCCGCCCTCGACGATGCCGTAGAGGCGTTTGGCGCCGCCGACCAGCACGCCCGACCGGCTGCGGGCCAGCGCGTCGGTGACGAGCTCCCAGGACGACTGGGTCAGGGGGCGGCCGTAGAACAGTTCGACGTAGCCCGCCGAATGGGCCAACAGCAGTTCGATCGCGTGGGATTCGCCGGGATCGTCGGGATCACTGACGAAGCGCCAGAAACCGGTCTCGCGCAAACCGCGTTCCTCATAGTCGCCGGTCTCGCTGAGCCGCCACGAGCGGGCTTCCCAATTCAAATAGTCGCCGCCGTCGTGCGAGACCACGATCTGCTGACCGAACCGATAGTCCCCGTCCTGCCCGCGACCTTCGCCTTCCCCGCGCCACACGCCGACCAGCGGCAGCAGCGCCAGCAGGTCATCGCTCAGATTGGCGCCCTCGCGCAGGTTCGCGGTGTCGGCGGGCAGGGGCAGGTCATCGTAGGAGGGGATGTTGCGGCCGGCGGTCAGCTTGGCGCGCTCAGCGGCCGCGGCCACCGCCCGATCGCCGGAGCCGGCGGAACTGATCGGTTGATCGGGGGTCACGCGCGCCACACCATCCCATCGCTGCGTCGCAGAACGTCGCCGGCTGAGGTCATGCGCGCCGCTCCTCACCTTCGCTGCGCGCAGGATCGTCGCCGGCTGAGGTCATGCGCGCCGCTCCTCACCATCGCTGCGTGCAGGATCGTCGCCGGCGCGGGTCACGACTCGTCGGTGATGAGCCGGTAGAGGGTGTACAGGGCGAACCATGAAATCACCACGACCGCCACAACCAGCATGATCTCGAAGAACAGCACCACGGGGACAAGTCTATTCGTCCCGCGGTGTCCGCGTCTGGGGCGGCTGGTGAGTCAGGCGATCTTGACGTCGACCTCGTGGATGCCCGCGCCCGACGGAGCCACCACGGCGTCGCCGTTGCCGGCCTTCGACAGGGCGCGCAGGGTCCAGGATCCGGGTGCGGCGAAGAACCGGAAGTCCCCGGTGGCCGACGCCACCACCTCGGCGGTGAATTCGTCGGAGGAGTCCAGCAAGCGGACGAACGCGCCGCCCACTGCCTGGCCGTCGCCGTCCACGACGCGACCGGTGATCACCGTTTCCTTCTCCAAGTCGACGCTGGCGGGCAACGTCAGTCCTTGTTTCGGTGCAGAGCACATATCAGCTTCCCAACTCGATCGGGGCGCCCACCAGGGAGCCGTATTCCGTCCAACTGCCGTCGTAGTTCTTCACATTCCGATGCCCGAGCAATTCATAAAGAACGAACCAGGTGTGCGACGACCGCTCGCCGATGCGGCAGTAGGCGATCGTTTCCTTCTCCCCGTCCAGGCCGGCGTCGGCGTAGAGCTTGGCCAGCTCCTCGTCGGACTTGAAGGTGCCGTCCTCGTTCGCGGCCTTGCTCCACGGCACGTTGATGGCGCCGGGAATGTGACCGGGCCGCTGGCTTTGCTCCTGCGGCAGGTGCGCGGGCGCCAGGATCTTGCCGGAGAACTCGTCCGGGGAGCGCACGTCGACCAGGTTCTTGACGTTGATGGCCGCGATGACGTCGTCGCGGAACGCCCGGATGCTGTTGTCCGGGGCGGCGGCCGTGTACGACGTCGCCGGCCTGCTGACGGGCTCGTTGGTCAGCGCGCGACCGTCGAGCTCCCACTTCTTGCGGCCGCCGTCGAGCAGCTTGACCTTGTCGTGCCCGTACAGCTTGAAATACCAGTAGGCGTAGGCGGCGAACCAGTTGTTGTTGCCGCCGTAGAGGATCACCGTGTCGTCATTGGAGATGCCGCGCTCGCTGAGCAGCTTGGAGAACTGCTGGGCGTCGACGAAGTCGCGTTTGACCGGGTCCTGCAGATCGGAACGCCAGTCCAGCTTGATCGCGCCGGGGATGTGGCCGGCGTCGTAAGCGCTGGTGTCTTCGTCGACTTCGACGAAGACGACGCCTGAGGCGTCGAGATTGCTCTCAGCCCAGTCGGTGGAGACCAGGACGTCGGAGCGTGCCATGGAGTGGATCCTTTCAATCGCTTGTGTTACAGCAGGTCAGGTGGGACGCGCGGGGCGCCGGAAGCGGGCGACCAGCGGGTAGAGCTGGCAGCCCAGGCAGATGCCGAAGGCCGCGTTGAGGAACGCGGCGGCCAGAGCGGCCGCGGTGGCGATGACGCCGACCGGGACGGCGCCGGCGGCGAATCCGGCGACGCCCAGCACGGCAAAGATCAGGCCGACGAGTTGGGCGAACTTCAGCGGTGGGGTCGGTTCGCGGTCCTGCACCGGCCCCAGCCGGGGCGCGACGACGGCGGCGAAGATCCGGCCGTATGGATGCTTGCGCGGCCCCCCGACCGCGCCGATCGCGAAGATGACGGCCTGAACGGCCAGGATCACCGCCGCGGCCGCAGCGCTGGCCGCCGAGACGGCGAGCGCCAGTACCAGGACTGCGGTGGTGACCCAAGCGGCGAATCGTGGCCCGCGCACGTCGACCAGGTCGGGCTGCGCGGTGGTGTTGCTGCTCGGCAAGGTAGGAACTCCTCGATACCCCTATTGCTGACGGAAACGAATGGAGACGTGCCACGGTGTGTATCCCGGGCCGCTCCGAGTGCTACGCAGAACGCGGCTACTCAGCAGCAACAGCAACAACAACAGCCCGCGGTGCGGCACAGTTCAACTGCGCGACGCTGGATGAGCATGGGCTCGAGGCGGGCTGACACGTCGGTCAGCTTACCCAATGACACCGCGGTCAAGCCAACAGCGGTTTCAGCGCGGACCGCAGGTCCGCGGCGTTGGGCACTCCGGAGGTGCGGTAGCGCTGCCGGCCCTCAGCGTCGAAGATCAACGTCGTGGGCAGGGACAGGACCGAATAGCGGCGTGCGGTCTCGGGGTTTGCATCCAGGTCGATCTCGACGTGGGCCACGCCGTCCAGGTCGCCGCAGACCTGCTCCACGACCCGGCGGACCCGATCGCACGGCCCGCACCACGGCGCGCTGAAATGCACCACGGTCGGGCCGCTGCGGGATAGCCCCAGCGCCGCGATGTCGGCGTCGGCGTCGGCGTCCGGCTTGGCGTCGATTTCCCGGATGGTTCCGGAGCGACGGGTCAGCAACCAGCCGGCGAGGCTTGCCGCCGCGAGCACCGCGACGATCACGACAACTGCGGTCATGACTGTTTAAACCCCGCGAGGCTCACGGTTACTCCGCGGGTGATGCCCTCGATGATGACGTCGGATCCGCGGGCCCCCTCGGTGGTCGGCGCGACGCCGAAGGGCAGCCGCTGATCGGGCAGCCGGCCGCTGAACGCATGCAGCACCGCGTCCCGCTTGTCCGCCGGCACCGTCTGGTTGGCGGTGTCGGATCCGGTCAGCACGCCGGTCGGGGTGAAGACCAGCGTCGCCGGGTCGTCCGGGGCGATGGAGAGGTCGACCGAGACGCTGACGCGCCGATCGAAGCCCGCCGATTTGGGTGTCCCGGTGAACACCAGACCGTGGCTGTCCGAGATGCCCGACGCGGTGACGCCGCCGGTGGAGGTGTTGGTCTCCTTGGGCGGCGCCTCCACCATCAGGTCGCTGATGCCCATGAACCGGCCCAGGTGCGTCGAGTCGACGATGATGCGGCTCTCCAGCTTGCCCACCGCGAGCTTCGCGTCCGGGCCGATCAGCCACGACGCCTGCGCCAGGTCCACCGAGTACATCGTGGCTTCCAGCGTGGCCCGGCCGGTCATCGTGTGGTCGATGGCGTTGGCCTTGATCTCCACCTGGCTGTAGTTGCCGCGCATCGCCTGGGGAAGGAAGGGAAACGCCACGATGGCCACGAACGGGTCGGTGCCCAGCCTGGCCGCCTTGCGAACGCTGGACGACAGCCGGTATTCGGCGTAGATGCTGGTCCCGTAATCGACGCCGATCGCGCCGAGGGCGACTACCGCGACCAGGATCGCCGTCGCGGTCAGAGCAATCAGCACCTTGCGCACCCGCATATTGTGGCGCAACGCCCCCGAGCGGGTGGCCGGCGGACCGGTCGTGGCGGGGCTCACACTGGCCCATCTACCACGCGAAAAAAGCAGGTGACACGTTATCGTTAGATGACCTGGTAACTAACGCTTAATGGCGTTGTGAATTTGGGAGATGCCGTTCCCCCGAGCTGGAGGGGCTAGTTGGAGCTACTACTGCTGACCGCGGAGCTGCATCCCGACCCGGTCCTGCCGTCGTTGTCCCTGCTTCCGCACACCGTCCGGACGGCGCCGCCAGAGCCCTCTTCGTTGCTCGAAGCCGGGACCGCGGATGCGGTGATCGTCGACGCGCGCACGGACCTGTCGTCGGCGCGCGGGCTGTGCCGCTTGCTGAGCACGGCCGGCCGGTCGGTTCCGGTGCTGGCCGTGGTCACCGAGGGCGGGCTGGTGGCGGTCAGCTCCGATTGGGGTCTGGACGAGATCCTGCTGCCCACCACCGGGCCGGCCGAGGTCGACGCGCGGCTGCGGCTGGTGGTCGGCCGTCGCGGCGGGCTCGCGGACCAGGAGAGCGCCGGCAAGGTCAGCCTCGGCGAGTTGGTGATCGACGAAGGCACCTACACCGCCCGGCTGCGGGGCCGCCCGCTGGATCTGACCTACAAAGAATTCGAACTGCTCAAGTACCTGGCGCAGCATGCCGGGCGGGTGTTCACCCGCGCGCAGCTGCTGCACGAGGTGTGGGGCTACGACTTCTTCGGCGGCACCCGCACCGTCGATGTGCACGTGCGTCGCCTGCGGGCCAAACTCGGCCCCGAGTACGAGGCGCTGATCGGCACCGTGCGCAACGTGGGTTACAAGGCCGTCCGCCCGGCGCGGGGCCGCACGCCGGTCGCCGAGCCCGAGGACGCCGACGGCGCCGAATCCGAAGCCGAATCGCAGGACGTCCAAGATCCGCTGGTCGATCCGTTGCATACGCCGCAGTGACCTCGCCCGACTGGCGTCGCACGCTGACCGTCGAAGAGCAGCAGGGCGTACGCGAACTCGTCAGCGCGGCAACGGAATACGACGGAGTTGCGCCCGTGGGCGAACAGGTGCTACGCGAGCTCGGGCATGACCGCACCGAGCATCTGCTGATCAGTGGATCCGCCGACGCGATCGTCGGCTATCTCAACCTGAGCCCGGCGCGCGACGGAGAAACCGGCATGGCCGAACTCGTGGTGCACCCGCAGGCGCGCCGGCGCGGTATCGGGTCCACGCTGGCGCGCGCGGCATTGGCCAAAACCGGTGCGGGCAACCGGTTCTGGGCGCATGGCACGCTGGAACCGGCCCGCGCGACCGCATCCGCGCTCGGCCTGACCCCGGTGCGGGAACTGATGCAGATGCGGCGCTCGTTGCGCGATCTGCCCGACACCGTGCCGGCGGTGCCCGGGGTGGAAATCCGCTCCTACGCGGGCCCCTCGGACGACGCCGAGCTGCTGCGGGTCAACAACGCCGCGTTCGCCTATCACCCCGAGCAGGGCGGCTGGACCGACGTCGAGCTGGCAGAGCGGCGGGACGAACCGTGGTTCGACCCGGCGGGCCTTTTTCTCGCGTTCGGCGACGCCCGAAGTGATCGGCCCGGCACGCTGCTGGGCTTCCACTGGACGAAGGTGCACCTCGATCGGCCCGGCCTGGGCGAGGTGTACGTCGTGGGCGTCGATCCGTCGGCACAGGGCCGCGGACTGGGCCAGGCGCTGACCTCCGTCGGCATCGAATGGCTGGCGCGGCGCCTGGCCGACACGGAAAGTTCAGCCGACCCCACCGTGATGCTGTACGTGGAGTCGGACAACGTCGCCGCGGTGCGCACCTATGAGCGCTTGGGCTTCACCACCCATAGCGTCGACACCGCATACGCGGTCGTACCGGCGGCCAACTGACCGCGGGTACGAGCGCCGACGGCCCGGATCGTTAATCTGGTCCTGGTTGCCCAGACGTTGCTGTGGCCGGCGTCGGCGCATAGTTTGGCCGTCGCCTGGCAACCTCACATAAGAATGGCCAGCGACACCCACGTGCGCCCGCAACGCATCAAGAAAGCGAGATCGGTGAGGCTCGACAGGCAGGGCAGGGCGCTGGCCGCCGTGGCGCTGGCGACGGCGCTCGGTGCCGGAGCGCTGACCGCCTGCGGTAGCGATGAGAACCGCCGCGGTGCCACCCCGCCCAGCGTCTCCGGCGTCACCGGAACGCCGCCGTGCGACGGAAAGAACAAGCTGACGGCGGAGGGCTCGACCGCCCAAGAGAACGCGATCACGGTGTTCAACCAGGTGTGGGGCCAGTACTGCCCGGGCAAGGCCCTGGCCTACAACCCGACCGGATCCGGTGCGGGCCGTGAGCAATTCATCGCCGGGCACGTCGACTTCGCGGGCGCGGATTCACCCTTGGTCGCCGACCAGATCGGCCCGGCGGCGAAACGCTGCGACGGGAATCCGGCGTGGGATCTGCCGCTGGTCTTCGGTCCGATCGGGATCGTCTACAACCTGCCCGGAAATCCGGGGCTGGTGATCAACAGTGACGCGCTGGCCAAGATCTTCACCGGCAGGATCACCAGCTGGAACGACCCGATCCTGGTGGCCCTCAATCCGGGCACGGCGCTGCCCGACACCAAGATCACGCCGATCTACCGGACCGACTCGTCGGGAACCACGGACAACGTTCAGAAGTATCTGACCGCGGCCGCACCGCAGAGCTGGTCCAAAGGGGTCGGCACCGAATTCCAGGGCGGGGTCGGGGAGGGCGCCGCGAAGTCGGCCGGCGTCATCCAGGCGGTGCGGGCCACCCCGGGCGCCATCGGATACGTCGAGAAGGGCTTCGCCGACCAGGCTCGCATGCCCTACGCCAAAATCGCCACCCGCGGCGGCGTCATTCCGCTGACCAACGACACGGCGGGAAACGCCGTCAAGGCGGCCAAATTCCTCGCCGAGGGCCATGACCTGGTGCTCGACCTCAACGCCATGTACGGCTCCGAGGAGCCGGGTGTCTATCCGTTGCTGCTGGTCACCTACGAGATCGTCTGCTCGAAGGGCTACGACCCCCAGACCTCCGCGGCCATCAAATCGTTCCTCGCCATCGCCGCCGGTAGCGGGCAGGGCGAACTGGCGAGGGCCGGGTACGTGCCGCTGCCCGATAAGGTCAGGGAACGACTGGTTACGGCGATCGATGCGCTGCAGTAGCCAAGTGGATCGGGTTTCGAGGAGCGACAGCAGGACTGTGACGGGATCACAGTGACGGGGTTTTCCGGGGTGAATCCCAATGACGCGGGTTCGGGTGCGGTCGTCGCCGCGCCGTTTCCGGAGTCGCAGGCGACGCCGATCAGCCCCTGGGGCGAGGGCCGGCCCCACGTGGGGGACCGGATTTTCCGCTGGCTGGCGCAGTCGTCGGGCGTGCTCATCATCGTGGTCATCGCCGCGATCGCGGCCTTTTTGCTCGGGCGCGCGATACCGGCGCTGCACCGCAATCGGGAGAACTTCTTCAGCTACGGCGGCACCTGGTCCACCACGGACACCTCGGCGATGCACTTCGGCATCGCCAGCCTGGTGCCGGTCACGGTGTTCGTCTCGCTGTTCGCGTTGATCCTGGCCATGCCGGTCGCGCTGGGCGTGGCCATCTTCATCACGCAGTACGCGCCGCGGCGGGTCGCCACCCCGCTGGCCTACTCGGTCGACCTGCTGGCCGCGGTCCCGTCGATCATCTACGGCGCGTGGGGTCTGTACGTGTTGGCGCCGCAGCTGCGCCCCCTCGCCACCTGGCTCAATCGCTCGCTGGGTTGGTGTTTTCTGTTCGCCAACGGCAACGCGTCGCCGGCCGGTGGCGGCACCATCTTCACCGGCGGGATCGTCCTGGCGGTGATGATCCTGCCGATCATCACCGCGGTCACGCGCGAGGTGTTCGTCCAGACGCCGCAAGACCAGATCGAGGCCGCGCTGGCGCTCGGTGCCACCCGTTGGGAGGTGGTCAAGACGGTCACGCTGCCGTTCGGGCGGTCGGGCTACGTCAGTGGCTCGATGCTGGGACTGGGCCGCGCCCTGGGTGAGACCGTGGCGCTGCTGATCATCCTGCGCGGCACCCAGTCGGCGTTCGGCTGGTCGCTGTTCGACGGCGGCTCCACCTTCGCGACCAAGATCGCCGGCGCGGCGGCCGAATTCGACGACCGATACAAGGCCGGCGCTTACATCGCCGCGGGCCTGACCCTATTCGTACTCACCTTCGTGGTCGACGCCCTGGCGCGGGGCACCGTCGCCGGGGCGGCGCGAAAGGGGGCGCAATGACCTCGATGTTGGACCGCCCGCTCAAACCGCGGACCTTCTCGCCGGTCAGCCGGCGCCGCCGTATCGCGAATACCATTGCGACGCTTCTGGTTTCACTGTCGCTGCTGGTGGCCGTGACCCCGCTGGTGATGGTGTTGTGGTCGGTGGTCGCCAAGGGACTCAAGACCATTGCGTCGACCACGTGGTGGTCGCACTCGCAAGCGGGGATGACGGCATTCGTCTCCGGTGGCGGCGCCTACCACGCGCTGGTCGGCACCGTGCTGCAGGGATTGATCTGCGCCGCCATCTCAGTCCCGATCGGGTTGATGGTCGCGATCTATCTCGTCGAGTACGGCGGCGGGACCCCGCTGGGAAGATTGGCCTCGTTCATGGTGGACATCCTCAGCGGTGTGCCGTCAATCGTTGCCGCGCTGTTCATCTACGCGTTGTGCGTGGCGACACTGGGGCTGTCGCGGTCGGAGTTCGCGGTGTCGCTGGCGCTGGTCTTGCTGATGCTCCCGGTGATCGTGCGCGCCACCGAGGAGATGCTGCGGATCGTGCCGGTGGATCTCCGCGAGGCCAGTTACGCGCTGGGCATCACCAAGTGGAAAACCATTGCCCGGGTGGTCATCCCCACCGGGCTGTCGGGCATCGTCACCGGGATACTGCTGGCGATGGCCAGGGTGATGGGGGAGACGGCGCCGCTGCTTATCCTCGTGGGGTACGCGCAGTCGATGAACTTCGACATATTCAGCGGGTTCATGGGGACATTGCCCGGCATGATGTTCAACCAGACGTCGGCCGGTGCGGGCCTGAACCCCATCCCCACGGATCGGTTGTGGGGCGCCGCATTAACCCTCATCCTGGTGATCGCCATCATCAATATCGCGGCCCGAGTGATAGCGAAATTCCTGGGCGCCAGGAAGTCATAGGCAGGAGCACTAAGTGGCCAAACGGTTGGACCTCAAGGGCGTCAACATCTATTACGGATCGTTTCACGCGGTCTCGGATGTGACGCTGTCGGTTCTGCCCCGCAGCGTGACCGCGTTCATCGGGCCCTCGGGGTGCGGCAAGACGACGGTGTTGCGCACGCTCAACCGCATGCACGAGGTGGTGCCCGGTGGACGGGTCGAGGGCAGCGTGCTGCTCGACGACGAAGACATCTACGGCGCCGGCGTCGACCCGGTCGGCGTACGCCGGGCCATCGGGATGGTGTTCCAGCGGCCAAACCCGTTCCCCGCCATGTCGATTCGCGACAACGTGGTCGCCGGCCTGCGGCTGCAGGGGGTCCGCAACCGCAAGGTGCTCGATGAGACGGCCGAGTATTCGCTACGCGGGGCGAACCTGTGGGACGAGGTCAAGAACCGGTTGGACAGGCCAGGAGGAGGACTGTCGGGCGGGCAGCAGCAGCGCCTGTGCATCGCGCGGGCCATCGCCGTGCAACCCGACGTGCTGCTGATGGACGAGCCGTGTTCGGCGCTGGACCCCATCTCGACGATGGCCATCGAAGAGCTGATCAGCGAACTGAAGCAGGACTACACCATCGTCATCGTCACCCACAACATGCAGCAGGCGGCGCGGGTCAGTGACTACACGGCGTTCTTCAACCTGGAAGCGGTCGGAAAACCGGGGCGGCTGATCGAAGTCGACGACACCGAGAAGATCTTCTCCAACCCGAGCCAGAAGGCCACCGAGGACTACATCTCGGGCCGCTTCGGCTAGCCCGATCGTTACTGCGACGCGGATTTCGCTTCTTCCTCGGGCAGCCTGCCGGTCGCCTGGAAGATGACCCGCCGGGCCACCTCGACGGCGTGGTCGGCGAAGCGCTCGTAGAACCTGCCCAGCAGCGTCACGTCGACGGCCGCGGCGACGCCGTGTTTCCATTCACGGTCCATCAGCACCGAGAACAGGTGCCGGTGCAGATCGTCCATGGCGTCGTCTTCTTCGCGGATCCGGGCGGCCTTCTCCGGGTCGCGGGACAACACGACCTCCTGGGCGCTGTTGCCCAATTCGACTGCGATGCTGCCCATTTCGGCGAAGTAGCCGTTGACCTCCTCGGGCAGGGCGTGCTGGGGATGGCGACGACGGGCGATCTTGGCGACGTGCAGCGCCAGCGCGCCCATCCGGTCGATGTCCGCCACCATCTGAATGGCACTCACGATGGCCCTCAGGTCACCGGCGACCGGTGCCTGTAATGCCAGTAGTACGAAGGCGCTTTCCTCGGCGCGCGCGCTGAGCGCGGCGATGGCTTCGTGATCGGAGATGACTTGTTCGGCTAGCACCAAGTCGGCCTGCAGCAGAGCCTGGGTGGCCCGCTCCATGGCGATTCCTGCCAAGCCGCACATCTCGCCGAGGCGCTCGGATAACTCCGAGAGTTGCTCGTGGTAGGCGGTCCGCATATCAACAAGGGTACGGTCTGTCCGCCCGAAACGGACAGCGCAGCGCCGTCAAAAGCGGTTACTCGCAGGTGGTGTCGGCCGCGTTGGTGACGGTCAGGTCCTCGGGCAGCTTGACCGGAGCATTGCTCGACCCGCGTTCGATTTGCAGATTCATCGACGAGCCGCTGGGCGACGGAGTGCTGACCGACTTGAAGTCGGGGCCCAGCACCACCTGCACCACCTGCCCGTAGCCCGAGACCCGCTGCACCTTCGCGTTGGTCAACGAGGACGCGACGGTGGCGGCGGCCTCCTCGTTGCCGGGCGAGAACAGCACCGTCGTCGCGCTCACCGAACTCGGGTAATCGTCGGGTGACATCACGTTGAAGCCGTCCCGCTTGAGCTGGGTGGTCGCGGTGGCGGCCAGACCGCTCTGCGTGGTCGCGTTGGACACCCGCACCGTCACGCCGCTGGGCGAGGTCGTGGTGATCAGCTCGTGTTGGGCCTCGGGCGCCGGCGCCGGCGACTTCTTGGTGGTGGGCGCCTTCGAGGGCCGCGTCGTCGGGGAGGCGCTCAAATTCTGTGCGTTCTGGTCGTTTTCTTCGGGCAGCGGATCGTCGTTGATGATGGCATCGAACAGTGCCCGCATGTCGGCCATCCGCGGCGGCTCGTCGCCGTTCTGGTCGGTGACACCGGTCGGGACGGTGACGAAGGTGACGTGCCCGGCCGCGATGCCCTGCAGCGACTGCCCCAGTTGGACCAGGTCCTTGGACTGGACGTTGTCGACGACGGTGTTGCCGATGATCATGTTGACCACGTTGTTGAGCTTGTTGAGGTCGAGCAGGGTGTCCGCGGAGATCAGCGACCGCAGCAGCGACGACACGAACAGTTGCTGGCGTTTGATGCGGCCGTAGTCGCCGTTGACTTCGGTGGTGACCTGGCGGGCGCGCACGTAGTTCAACGCGGTCGAACCGTCGAGAACCTGCCGGCCACCGTGTTCGAGGACGGTGCCGAGCTCGTAGTCGTGCAGCGGGGTGCTCGAGCAGACCTCGACGCCGCCCAGGGCATCGACCATTTTCGCGAAACCGGCGAAATCGACGGCGATGAAGTGGTTGATGCTCAAGCCGGACAGTTTCTGGATCTCCTTGACCAGGCACTTGGGGCCGCCGAAGGCGAAGGCGGAGTTCAGCTTGGTCTCGGTGTAGATCGTCTTCGGCCCGTAGGTCTTGGTCTTCGGGTCGTAGAGGGGCCCGTACTTGCCGGTGTCGGGATTCCACGCCTCGCACTGCATCGGGGTGATGGCCAGGTCGCGGGGGAACGACACGGCCACCACGCGTTTCCGGTTGGCCGGAATGTTGACCAGCATCACCGAGTCCGACCGTTCTCCGTCGGCGTCGTCGGTGGTGCCGGCGCCCATGTTGCCGTTGTCACCCGTGCGGGAGTCGAGGCCGACGATCAAGAAGTCCTCGTCGCCGTACTGGCCGCCCGGGTCGCGGATGTCGCTGGAGTTCCGGTCGAGCGCGGCGACGTTGTTGAGCCGGGCGTTCTTCGACGCGCTCCATTGCCACGCCCCACCGGTCATGGCCAGCGCCAGCACGGCGGCCAGGGCCGCCGTCGACCGCGCCGCCAGCAACAGCGGACGGCGCCGCCGCCTGGGCTCCGCGGTCTCGATGAATTCTGGGGCCTCGCCGTCGTCCGCGTCGTCGTCGTTGGGATATTCGGCGGCCTCGAGGGCTCGAAGCTCGGCGACCGTGTCCAGGGAGTAGGCCAGGTCGTCGATCACCTGCGTTGTCTGCAGCTCGATCGGCAGGCCCGGCTCGTCCCCGCTCGGCTCGGGCTCCGGATCCTCGGGAGCGGCGCGGTGGTGAACGGGCCGGTCGGGGGCGCCGATCTTGGCGATCAGGTCCGCGACGCTGACGCCGCCCCCGGCGTGAGATCCACCCCCGTCGGTGTCGTCCACGGGCGCCTCGACGGGCTCGATGCCGGTGTCGGGCTGCCACCGGTGCAGGCTGTCGTCGGCCGGTGGTTGGAAGAATCGCTCCCAGGGCGCGGCGCCCAACGGCGCCGGGTCCGGCGCGATCGGGCGGGCGTGCGCCCCGCCCGGGCCATGCCGACCATTACGAGTGGCGTCGTTCTCGGCGTCACTCATGTCCTACCGGCCTCCGAAGCTCTGATGCAGACGTCAGCGTGTGCGTGCGTAGTGTCAGCGCAGCGCCGGGTTGTGAGCGCTGCTGCTGGTGCCAACCATTTTTTGCCGCCCTCGTGCAGTGGCACGAACCCATCCGCTACCCGAGCGCATGCAACAAAGCCCACATGCTACTGAGTTATCGGTCCGGACGCGATCTCGAGTCGGTCGATTCAGCCCCCGGAGTGCATGACGTCGGCGCCCGCCGGGACCGTGCAGTCGTCCGGGTCGGTCAGCCACCCTTCCGGCAGCACTACCCGCGCCGGTGAGCCCTGCCGGCCGCGCGGGCCCGTCGCCTCGTCCGGGAACGGCACCGTGCCGTCCAGCCGGTCGAGCAGACGGTCCAGCTCGTCGAGCGTCTTGACCATCGCTAGCGCCCGGCGCAGCTCGGAGCCGGCCGGGAAGCCGTGTAAATACCAGCCGATGTGCTTGCGGATGTCGCGCATGCCCTTGTCCTCGCCGAAGTGCGCGGCCAGCAGCTGCCCGTGCCGTCGCACGATGTCGGCGACCTCGCCCAGCGTGGGCGGCGTGGGCGGCGCGCTGCCGGTGAAGGCGGCCGACAGCTCGGCGAAAAGCCACGGCCGGCCCAGGCAGCCGCGGCCGATGACGACGCCGTCGCAGCCGGTGCTGGCCATCATCGTCAGCGCATCGCTGGCGTCATAAATGTCGCCGTTGCCGAGCACCGGGATCGTCTGCACATGCTGTTTGAGCCGGGCGATCTCGTCCCAGTCGGCGGTCCCGGAGTAACGCTGCGCCGCCGTGCGGGCATGCAGCGCGACGGCGGCCGCCCCTTCGGCTTCCGCGATGCGGCCGGCATCGAGGTGCGTGTGGTGCTCATCGTCGATGCCGATGCGGAACTTGACGGTCACCGGTATGTCGGTGCCCTCGGTGCCGCGCACCGCCGCGGCGACGATCTGGCCGAACAGTCGCCGCTTGTACGGCAGCGCCGATCCGCCGCCGCGCTTGGTCACCTTGGGCACCGGGCAGCCGAAATTCATGTCGATGTGATCGGCCAAGCCCTCGTCGGCGATCATCTTGGCGGCGGCGTAGGTGGTGGCGGGGTCGACGGTGTAGAGCTGCAGCGACCGCGGCGACTCGTCGGGGGCGAACGTGGTCATGTGCAGCGTGGCGGGATGACGCTCCACAAGCGCACGCGCCGTGACCATTTCGCAGACGTAGAGCCCGCTGACGGTGCCAACCTTGGCAAGCTCTAGTTCGCGACACAGCGTCCGGAAAGCGACGTTGGTCACGCCCGCCATCGGAGCCAGGACCACCGGGCTGGCGAGCGCGATGGATCCGATGCGCACCGCTTGGTTACCGCCGGCTCATGGTCAGCGTGCCCGCGGTCTTGTGCAGCTCGAACGCGGTGGTCCGCTTGCCCGTGCGGGCTTCCCGCTCGAGCTGACGTTGCTTGGAAATCTCGAACTTCTCGCAGGTCGCCTCGAGTTCCTTGATCAGCAGCGCGAGATCGTCGCGCATGGCGGCCGCCTCGCCGGTGAAGTCCTCGCGCTCGAAGATGCGCCATTTCTTCAGCACCGGCATGACCACGTCGTCGAGGTGGATGCGCGGGTCGTACACGCCGCCGACGGCGATGGCGACGGCCTTGCGGCGGAACTCGGGCACCTGGTAGCCGGGCATCTGGAAGTTGCGCAGCACCTTGTGCAGCGACCTCATCGCCTGGTTGGGCGCGGCGGCGAACCCGGCGTCGCTGACGTCCCGGTAGAAGATCATGTGCAGGTTCTCGTCGGCCGAGATCTTGGCCAGCAACTGATCGGCGATGGTCTCGTTGCAGGCCCTGCCCGTGTTGCGGTGCGAGATCCGGGTGGCCAGCTCCTGGAACGTCACGTAGATGACCGAGTCGAAGAGGCTCTCGGCAAACAGATCGGCGCGAACCTGGTGGTTCTGGCCGGGGCTGAAGCCGCGGTTCACCACCTCGATGCGCAGCTTCTCCAGTTCCACGGGGTCGACCGCGCGGGTCACCACCAGGTAGTCGCGCAGCGCGATGCCGTGCCGGTTCTCCTCGGCGGTCCAGCGGTTGACCCACTGGCCCCACGCGTTGTCCAGGCCGAAGTTCATCGCGATCTCGCGGTGATAGGACGGCAGGTTGTCTTCGGTCATCAGGTTCTGCACCATCGCGATCTGGGCGACGTCTGACAACTTCGACTGACCGGGCTCCCAATCCTGCCCACCGAGCGCGTAGTAGTTCTTGCCGTCCGACCACGGGATGTAGTCGTGCGGGTTCCAGTTCTTGTGCATGCTCTCGTGCCGGTTCAGGTATTTCTCGACGAACGGCTCGAGCTCGTGCAGCAGCTGTAGGTTTGTCAGCTCCGCTGACATAGGGCCTCCAGTTATCTGTGTCGATGGGTAGCAGTCAATATATCTGTGTACTTCAGTAGCATCAAGTTCCTCGTCCGGCGCGCCAGGTGACGTTTTGATGCCGGTTTCGAGGTCCGGTTCGGTAGGTCTAGTTGTACGGCTTGCCGATGCGGCGGAATTGAAAACGCGTCACTGCGACTTGCCGAGCTCGTTGGCCGGGACGTAGGGCGCGGCGCTGATATAGAGCATGTTGATGCAGTAATCGATGAACTGCGTGCGGCTGGCACCCAGCTGCCCATGCAGGTAGGCGGTGAACAGGCTCGACAGCCCACCCACCAGGCTGGTCGCGATCATCTTCTGCAGCACGGCGTCGCCGATGCGGGACAGCTTGCGCTGCAGCAGGTCGATGAAATTGGGCATCCACTCGGCCCCGGAGCGGGTGAGCACCGGCTCGACCGCCGGCGCCAGCAACAGCACGCGTCCGCGGACCGGGTCGTCGACCATCAGCTCGACGAATCGCTCGACGGCCTCGCGCGGGGTCGTCGCCGAGGTCAATGTGTCCATCGCGCGCGTGCACACATCGTCGTAGACCGCGCGCACGAATTCGTCACGGTCGGCGAAGCTTTCGTAGAAGTAGCGCTCAGTCAGCGCGGCCGCGCGGCAAACCGCGCGCACGGTCAGCGCCGGCCCACCGGGGCTGCCCAGCAACTGCACCCCGGCGCTGATGAGGTTGTCCCGGCGAAGCGCGAGACGGCTCTCCAAGGGGACGCCGGTCCAGCGTCCCCGTCGTTGACCCGTCTGCACATCGCTCCTAAGCTCTAAATTGACAACGGTTGTAGTCAGATTTTCACGATACCTACAGGGATCCAATAGTGACTCAAGATACGTCCGCATCGCGCCCTCTGACCAGCGACGTAGCGCGCAGCGACGGGACCGGTACCGCTGAGCAGTCGGTTTCGAGCGACTCGCCCGACGGCGTCGCGGGGGGCTGCCCGGTATCGCCGGCGGGATACGACTCGCCACCCGCACCGCTGGGACCCGATTCGCTGACCTGGCGGTACTTCGGTGACTGGCGGGGCATGCTGCAGGGCCCCTGGGCGGGATCGATGCAGAACATGCACCCGCAACTGGGCGCGGCGGTCATCGACCACTCCACCTTCTTTCGCGAGCGCTGGCCGCGCCTGCTGCGCTCGCTCTATCCCATCGGGGGTGTCGTCTTCGACGGGGACCGCGCGCCCGTCACCGGCGCCGAGGTCCGCGACTATCACACCGACATCAAGGGGGTCGACGAACAGGGCCGGCGCTACCACGCGTTGAACCCCGACGTCTTCTACTGGGCGCACTCCACCTTCTTCATGGGCACCATCCACGTCGCCGAGCGATTCTGCGGCGGAATCACCGAGGAGCAGAAGCGCCAGCTGTTCGACGAACACGTCGAGTGGTACCGCATGTACGGCATGAGCATGCGGCCGGTGCCGAAGTCGTGGGAAGAGTTCCAGGTCTATTGGGACCACATGTGCCGCAACGTGCTGGAGAGCAACTGGGCGGCGCGGGCCGTGCTCGACCTGACCGAGTTACCGAAACCCCCTTTCGCGCAATGGATTCCGGACGCGCTATGGGCGGCCCAGCGCAAACTGCTGGCGCCGTTTTTCGTCTGGGTGACGGTCGGCCTGTACGACCCGCCGGTGCGCGAGCTGATGGGCTACCGGTGGTCGGCCCGCGACGAATGGTTGCACCGGCGCTTCGGCGACCTCGTTCGCGGGGTGTTCGCCCTGGTGCCGAGCAGGTACCGCAAGCACCCACGGGCGCGCGCCGGTCTGGACCGCGCCAGCGGGCGGATCCCCCTCGATACGCCGCTGGTGCAGACGCCGGCGCGCAATCTGCCGCCCGAAGACGAGCGCAGCAACCCCAAGCACTACTGCCCGATGGTCTCCTGAGCCGCTTGGGCGATGGACGCGCTACGCGTGGGCGTGACCGTGGACCTCTTCCAGGCCCGCCTGGTGCACGTGCGCGTGGGTGTGTTCGGTCCCGTCGGCGTGAGCGTGTGAGTGTTCGTGCTCGACGTGCTCGTGCTCGTGGGTGGTGTGCGCGTGGGCGTGGGTGACGTCGCCGTGCTGGTGTTCGTGCGCGTGCGGCGCGTCGTGAGTGTGCTGTTCGCTCATCGCTGTTCCCTCCTTGGGTGAAATGCCTTGTGGCTGCTGCCCGCTCAGCGTGCGGCGCTGTGCCGCCGCTTTGGGGACTCGGCGGCGGCCGTCAGTCCGCCGTCGCCGCGGTGGTGACCGGGGACGCCGGGGCCGGCGTGCTCGGCGTTGAACACCGCATCGATGACGAGTTGACGGACGTGGTCGTTTTCCAGGCTGTAAAAAATCGTCGTGCCCTCCCGGCGGGTGCGGACCAGGCGGGCCATCCGCAGCTTCGCGAGGTGCTGGGAAACCGACGGCGCCGGCTTGCCCACGTGCTCGGCGAGTTCGTTGACCGACATCTCGTGGTCGGTCAACGACCAAAGCACCTGCACGCGCGTGGCGTCGGCGAGCATCCGGAAAACCTCGACGACCAGGCTGGCCTGGTCGTCCGGCAGCCGGCCTTTGCCATTATCTGCATGCATACGCAAATACTAGCGAAGCACGGTCGGGCTGCCAAGGACACGGTTCAGCAGGACGGGACGACCGTCGCCCGCCGTCCGCCGTTGCGCTCGTTCCAGAACCGGTAGACCTCGACGGCGTCGTCGTTGGGCTCGTAGCGCATCGGCAGGCGGCGCCGGTCCCATTGCTTCGCGAATTCGTCGTAGAACGTGGACAATTCGAAATACTTGCGGTCGTCCACGTAGTACTGCTCGTAGGTCTCACGGGTGGTCAGGAAAACCACTTCTTTGGGTGAGCAGTAGTACAGCGAGCCCAGGCACATCGGGCACGGGTGGGCGAGCACGTAGATGGTGGCATCGACGAGGTGCTCGGTGCCCATCTTCATGCAGGCCTCGCGGATGGCGAGGATTTCCGCATGCGCGGTGGGGTCATTGGTCTGGGCCACCTTGTTGGCGCTCTCGGCGAGCACGTCGCCGTCCTGGACAATCACCGTCGCGAAGGGGCGGCCCCCGTCTGCCACGTTTCGGCGCGCCAGGTCGATCGTCCGCTGTGCGAAATCGGTCACGGGCCCTCCTGAAACGGGAGCAGATAGCTCGCAGAGTAGTCCCGCACGGCGGAATCCGAGCCTGTGATACTAACTAGATTGTCTATCTTTTTCCGGACCCGGTTTCAAAGGGGGCACCATGGCGCGCGCCGAGCGTGATCGATGGGATCTGGCGACCAGTGTCGGGGCGACGGCGACCATGGTGGCCGCGCAGCGGGCCCTGTCCTCGGACGCGAAGTTGATCGACGACCCCTACGCCGCGCCGCTGGTTCGGGCGGTCGGTATCGACGTCTATGTCCGGTTGGTGAACGGCGAAATCGCGCCCGGCGGCAACACGGAGTTCGATCCGCAGCGAATGGCGCGCGGGATGGCCTGCCGGACCCGGTTCTACGACCAATTCTTTCTGGACGCCACCCGCAGCGGCATCGGCCAGGTGGTGATCCTCGCGTCGGGGCTAGATTCCCGGGCCTACCGGCTGCCCTGGCCGACGGGCACCGTCGTCTACGAGGTCGACATGCCGGAGGTGATCGAGTTCAAGACCTTGACGCTGAGTGACCTGGGGGCCGAGCCGACGGCCGAGCGTCGCACCGTGGGCATCGATCTGCGCGACGACTGGGCCTCGGCCCTGCAGGCGGCCGGATTCGATCCGCAGGCACCCTCGGCATGGAGCGCCGAGGGTCTGGTGGTTTACCTGCCCGACGACGCCCAGGACGCGTTGTTCGACAACGTCACCGACCTGAGTGCCCCCGGCAGCCACCTCGCCTTCGAATTCGTGCCTGACACTGCGGTTTTCGCGGACCCGCGGTGGCGCGCGCACCACGACCGGATGAGCGAACTCGGGTTCGAAATCGACTTCAACGATCTCGTGTACCACGGCCAGCGCAGCCACATCGTCGACCACCTGGGCCGGCGCGGCTGGCAGACCTCGTCACAGAGCATCGCGGAGTTGCATGCGGCCAACGGGTTTGTCTACGCCGACGACGACGTCGCCGCGGCCTTCGCCGATGTCACCTACAGCAGCGCGGTGCTCGGGCGATGATTGCGGTGCGCGCAGCTGGGCCGTGCGCGTTGTGGTGCCCCCACCAGGGCTCGAACCTGGGACCTGCGGATTAAAAGTCCGTAGCTCTACCAACTGAGCTATAGGGGCCGCGAAGATTCAGGATACTTGGACCGAAAACGAGGCTCGTTTGAGGATTGGGCACACCGTGACCTAAGCTGACGTGGCTCCCAACGAAACCACGTTGCGAGTACCCCGGAGTGATTCGGTTCTGGCCCCCATCGTCTAGTGGCCTAGGACGCCGCCCTTTCACGGCGGTAGCACGGGTTCGAATCCCGTTGGGGGTACGCGACGCGGTGACGCGGAGCAGCAGCAAGGCCCTGTGGCGCAGTTGGTTAGCGCGCCGCCCTGTCACGGCGGAGGTCGCGGGTTCGAGTCCCGTCAGGGTCGCCAAGCGCGGCGAGGCACTCGCTGCCTTCCGGCCAGGTAGCTCAGTCGGTACGAGCGTCCGCCTGAAAAGCGGAAGGTCGGCGGTTCGATCCCGCCCCTGGCCACCACGGATATGCGACTTCTCGATGTTGCGCGGCGTCAAACCACGTAGGGCGCAATCAGAGTGGTCGCGCCCAACACCACCAGCCCGATCAGGAACGCCACGATCGTGAACCCCATTACCTGACGGACATTCAGTTTCGCGATCGCGAGCAGCGGCAGCAACCAGAACGGCTGGATCATGTTCGCCACCCCCTCGCCGACGGCGACCGCCATGGACATCAGCCCGAGGTAGGCCGGCGAGGTCTGACCGACCGCCCGCGCCGAATCCACCGCGATCGGGCCCTGCACGGCCCAGTGCCCGCCGCCGGACGGCACGAACAGGCTGATGATCAGCGAGCCGATGAAGGTCAGGAACGGCAGCGTGTACTCCGTCGCGCCGCTCACCAGCCCGTGGGCCAGCAGCGTCTGCAGGGGCACGGCCTTGCCGCCGGCGTGCGCGGGCGCATACCCGAGCAGAGCAACCAGACCCCCGTAGAGCGGGTACTGCAGCAACAGCGGACCGGACACCTTGGCGGCGCCGGTGAAGGCCCGGATGAACCGGATCGGCGTGCGGTGCAGCAACGCACTGGTGATCGTGAACAACATGATCATCGACGAGATGTTCAGCGCAAAACCGCTGAGGCAGAAGTAGGCAACGCCCGCGGCGAACACGAGGACGTTGAGAATCCACTGGTTTTCCAGCCATTCGGCGAACGATCGCTTGCCCTCGGCCTTGGCCTCGGACCGGCTCTCCTCCTCGAACACCGCGGGATCGGGCGCCAGGCGCTGCGTTGGCTGCATGCGCCAGATCGCAAGCGCGAGCAGCGCCAGCACGACGAGCACCGACAGCCAGCTGTAGGGCTCGAAGATCGTCAGCTTGAGCGGCACCGTGGCCCCAGTCATCTTGTGAATGACGTTGATTGGGCTGCCGTCGTCCGTGTTCGCCAGCGCGATCGACGACGACAGTCCCTGCGTCCAGACGATGAAGCCCATGAACGCCGCCGCGATGAGGTAGCCGAAATGTGTGTCGGTGCAGCGCTTCGCGACCTGGCGGGCGATCAGCGCGCCCGCGACCAGCCCGAGCCCCCAGTTCAGCAGCGACAGTGCGGCGCTCACGCCGAAACAGAGCAGGGCGCCCTGCACCTGGTTGCGCGGCTTGCTCGCGATGTGGACGATGGCCCGTTTCAGCACCGGCGCCTCGGCAAGCGTGTAGCCGGTCACCAGGATGAGGACCATCTGGAAGGCGAAGGTGAAGATGTTCTGCGATCCCCACACGCCGCCGTACCACGCCCTGAGCATGCCGCCCGCCGAGGCGCCCTTGACCAAGAGCGCCACCAGCGCGGCGACGATGACGGTGAGGATGACCGCGAACAGGTAGGGGTCGGGCATCAGCCGTTCGACGTATCGGACACAGAGCGCGGTGAAAGCCTGGATGACGCCGCGCCGTCCGGGTTCGGGTTCTTCTCCTGACGCGGTTGGCCGTTCGGCCTCGGGTGCCTCGGTTGCGGCCTTGGGTTCTTCGCTCGTCGTCATCGACCTGCCCTCGCGTTCTCTGGCCAGCTCGCGTTCGACCGCGCGCATTGGCTGATCGTAATGGCGGAACCGATGAGGTCTGAACCTGACGGCAGATGTCGTGGCTATGAACTGTCCGTGGCCACCACGTTGCGATCCGGGGCGACGGCGTGCCCGGGCAGACGACGGCCGGCGCCTGCGGCTACTTGAGCATGCTTCCGGCGTCGACGGTGACCGGAAGCCCTGTGATGTAACGCGATTCGTCGGATGCCAGGAACAGCACCGCGTTGCTGATGTCCACCGGCTCGACCCAGCCGACGGGCAGCACGTGCATGAACTGCGCGGCGACCTTGAGGTCGTCCGGGCCGGGTGCCTCCAGATCCGGCCGGAACAGCTTCATCGTCCCCTCGTTCATGAACATCGGCGTGTTCACGTTGGTCGGGTGAACGGAGTTCACCCGGATGAAGTGCTGGCCGAGTTCCACGGCGAAGGCTCGCATCAAGCCGACGACGCCGTGTTTTGCGGCGATGTAGTGGCCGGTGTGCGGGTAGGCCTTCAGGCCGCCGACCGAGCTGGTCAGGATGATCGATCCGCCCTGGCCCTGCGAAATCAGATGCGGCACACCAGTTTTGACAGTCTTCCAGACGCCGGAGAGGTTGACGTCGATCATGTCTCGCCAGTCGTCTTCACTGGTCTTGTCCAAAGTCTGTCCGCCGTTGCCGATTCCGGCGTTCGCGCAGATGATGTCCAGGCGGCCGAGCTGTTCGACTCCGCTGTCCACCACGGCCTTCAGGGCGTCGTAGTCGCGCACGTCGACCTCGGCGGTCACGATGCGCCGGTCGAGGCCCTTGATCAGGTCGGCGGTCTCGGCCAGGTCGTCGGGCGTCGAGGGTGGGATCTCGCTGCTGCTGCTGATCGGTGCGCAGATGTCGACGGCGATGATGTCGGCGCCCTCCTGCGCCAGCCGCACCGCGTGGCTGCGGCCCTGGCCCCGAGCGGCGCCGGTGATCAACGCGACCTTGCCCTCAACTCTTCCGCCCATGACTGCACCTCACTGATCCGGGAGCCCGGGACGACGTGGCCCGGCGCGTACCTGTCCGTCGACTTTCGATTTTGTCGATCGATCAGGAAGGGTGGCACCATTTGGCCGCAGTGTCAACACTCGCGGGTGCGACCGTGCGATCGGGTGTCACGCCACGGACGCGGTCGGTGCCGCTGTGGCGGAAGCGTCGGGCAGTCCTAGCGAGTCGGCGCCGCGGGCGCTTTGAGCAAGCGCATCCGGCGTTCGACGAAGGCGCGTAACTCGTCGTGGCCCTGGGTGACGCCGACGGCGTTCTCGTTGCACAGGCTGCGCGCCACCTGCGCGATCAGCATCGAAATCGCCACCGGGGGATATTCCTCGAGGTCGATCTGGTTGGCGCGCAGCACCATCGTCACAGCGGCCGTCTCGATGTCGCGGACCCGCTCGGCATAGGCCTTGAGTTCGGCGCCAATTGCCTTGCGGTGGTTGGCCAATGCCATGAACTCTGCGTTCAGCGTGGTGACCGCGGAGTCGAACAGCT
>NZ_LZKY01000302.1:0-858 GCF_001673055.1 Mycobacterium sp. 1245801.1 | reverse complement strand
TGCAGCTGCTGCAGCAGCATTACGCGCGGACCCTCAACATCTGGGCGGCCAACCTGGAGGCCAACAAGGACAAGGCGGTCGCCCTGCAGTCCGAAGAGGTCTACGACAAGTACATGCACTACCTGACCGGCTGCGAGAACTTCTTCCGCAAGGGTGTCACCAATGTGGGGCAATTCACGTTGGTCAAGTAGGGCGGGACAAGTCGGCCCCGAACGGTGCACCGTTCGGGGCCGATTGCTTTACTGGGCCGGTTACTTCTCCAGCGTGAACTGATTGACGTCGGTGTAGCCCGCACGGAACAACTTCGCGCAGCCGGTCAGGTACTTCATGTACCGGTCGTAGACCTCCTGGGACTGGATGGCGATCGCCTGCTCGCGATTGGCCTCGAGTGCCTCGGCCCACAGGTCCAAGGTCCTGGCGTAGTGCAGCTGCAGCGACTGGACGCGGGTCAGGTCGAAGCCCGCCGCCTCGCCGAATTTGAAAATGTCTTCCTGCGCCGGGAGTTGTCCACCCGGGAAAATTTCCTGGCCGATGAATCGAGCGAATCGGATATCGCTCATCGTGATGGAAACACCGCGCTCGTGCTGCTGTTTTTGCGTGTAGGTCAAGATGGTGTGCAACAGCATTCGGCCGTCGTCGGGAAGGATCTCGTAGGCGCGCTCGAAAAATGCGGGATAGCGCTCCATCTTGAAAGCTTCGAAGGCGCCAATCGTGACGATCCGGTCGACCTTGTCCTCGAACTCTTCCCAGCCCTGCAACCGCACCTCGATGTTGCGGCTGGTCGGCAATCCGGCCAGCTTGTTCTTGCTGTACTCAAACTGATTGCGGCTCAGCGTGATCCCGATGACGTTGACGTCG
>NZ_LZKY01000301.1:0-6542 GCF_001673055.1 Mycobacterium sp. 1245801.1 | reverse complement strand
CGCGGGCCCAAATCGCGTGCCTCGTTGAGGCGGCGGGCGGCTTCAGCGCGGCTGATCAGCGTCGCCTCGGCGATGGCGTGGACCACCGTGGCGCCGAGTTCGACCGACGGTGCCTGGCGGGCCAGGGAATTGATCACGGGGTGCTCGACGGCCGGGATGCGCCGGCGCTGCTTTTCGCAGCGCGCCAACACCGCCAACTGCTGGCGCGGCTTCAGCGCATCGACGTTCAGCGCGCACACGCGATCCCAGGCGGCATCGAGCGCGTCGAACGCCGCCTCGACATCCTGCTCATCACTCACACTCACACCCCGAAACTAACGGAACCCACCGACAAAATCGGCCGACAAATCGCCATAGATTCACACTCGCGCAAATAATTTCGTGGGGGTCACGGTGTCGCACGGTGATCGACCGTGCCAAGGATGTAAGGCCACCTCGCCCAAATCGCCATAGATTCACACTCGCGCAATTCATTTAGAATTTGCGACCGCTCCGGCTCGACGCGCAGCACAGGCCCAGACGATCTTGCCGGATTTCTCGGACCAAGACCTGCCGATCGAGGTCCCGCGTCTTGTCGGTGCGCAGACCTAAACTCTCGATGCCCAGGTAAACACGCACTTCGAAAGGGGGTCGCCGGCATGCGATTCCTGCACACCGCCGACTGGCAGTTGGGCATGACCCGGCACTTTCTCGCCGGTGACGCCCAGCCGCGCTATTCGGCGGCTCGCCGCGACGCGGTTTCCGGTCTGGGCGCCCTGGCGGCCGAGGTGGGCGCCGAGTTCGTCGTGGTGTCGGGCGACGTCTTCGAACACAATCAGCTTCCGCCCAAGGTCATCGGGCAGTCCCTGGAAGCCATGCGCGCCATCGGAATTCCGGTGTACCTGCTGCCGGGCAACCACGATCCCCTCGACGCCTCGTCGGTGTACACCAGCGCGCTGTTCACCTCCGAGCGTCCCGACAACGTCGTGGTGCTCGACCGGGCCGGCGTGCACCAGGTGCGTCCCGGGCTGGAAATCGTCGCCGCGCCGTGGCGGTCGAAGGTCCCGACCACCGACCTGGTCGCCGACGTCCTCGACGACCTGCCCGCTGCCGCGGGCACCCGGATCCTGGTGGCGCACGGCGGCGTGGACGTCCTGGATCCCGATCGGGACAAGCCCTCGCTGATCCGGCTCGCCACCGTTGACGACGCGCTGTCGCGCGGCGCGGTGCACTACGTGGCGCTCGGGGACAAGCACTCGCTCACCCGGGTCGGCGACAGCGGCCGGGTCTGGTATTCCGGCTCCCCGGAGGTCACCAACTTCGACGACGTGGAAGCCGACCCAGGCCATGTCCTGATCGTCGACGTCGACGAGGCCGACCCGCAACGCGCGGTGTCCGTGACGCCGCGACACGTCGGAAGCTGGCGGTTCGTCACTTTGCGCCGACAGGTCGACTCCAGCCGTGACATCGCCGATCTCGACTTGAACCTCGACCTGATGACCGAGAAGGACCGGACCGTGGTGCGCCTGGCGCTGACCGGTTCGCTGACGGTCACCGACCGCGCCGCGCTGGACGCCTGCCTGGACAAATACGCACGGCTATTCGGCCACCTGCGCACGTGGGACAGCCACACCGACCTGGCGGTGATCCCGGCCGACGGCGAGTTCAGCGATCTGGGCATCGGAGGTTTCGCCGCCGCAGCGGTCGAAGAGCTGGTGGCGACGGCGCGCGAGGAGGACTCCGCCACCGCCGTGGACGCGCAGGCCGCGCTGGCGCTGCTGCTGCGCCTCACCGACCGGGGTGCGGCGTGAAGCTGCACCGGCTGATCCTGACCAACTACCGCGGGATTTCGCACCGGGACATCGAATTCCCCGATCACGGCGTCGTGGTGGTGTGTGGCGCGAACGAGATCGGCAAGTCGTCGATGATCGAAGCCCTGGACCTGCTGTTGGAGGCCCGGGACCGTTCGACGAAGAAGGAAGTCAAACAGGTCAAGCCCACCCACAGCGACGTCGGCTCCGAGGTGTCCGCCGAAATAAGCTGCGGCCCTTACCGTTTCGTCTACCGCAAGCGGTTTCACAAGAAGTGTGAGACCGAGCTGACGGTCATCCGGCCGTGCCGCGAACAGCTGACCGGTGACGAAGCCCACGAGCGGGTCCGGGCGATGCTGGCCGAGACGGTGGACAGCGACCTGTGGCATGCCCAGCGGGTGCTGCAGTCCGCGTCGACCGCCGCGGTGGATTTGTCCGGGTGCGACGCGCTGTCCCGCGCGCTCGATGTCGCCGCCGGCGACAGCGGAGGGTTGTGCGGCACCGAGCCATTGCTCATCGAACGCATCGACGCCGAATACGGGCGTTACTTCACCCCGACCGGACGCCCTACAGGCGAGTGGGCCGCCGCGATCGCTCGGCTGGCCGACGCCGAGGCCGCGGTTGCCGAGTGCGCGGCCGCGGTCGCCGAGGTCGACGAGCGGGTGGCCCGCCACGCCGTGTTGACCCAGCAGGTCGCCGACCTCTCCCAGCAACGGATCGCCGCCGGCCCGCGGGTGGCCGCCGCGCAGGAAGCCGCCGATAACGTCGCCGCGCTCACCGCGCAGCAGCGCGAAGCCCAGCTGGTCGTCGACGCCGCGGTCGCCACCGCCACCGCCGCGGGCGGCGCCCACACCGCACGCCGGCAACTGCTGGCCGAAATCGACACGCGCGCCGAGGCTGTGGCCGAAACGCAAGCGCAGGCCGAAGAAGCCGCCGCCGCCCAGGCCGCGGCACATGCGGAGGCCGAAGCGTCCGACGCCGCGCTGCACCAGGCCACCGAGGCCCTGGCCGAGCTGCACCGCCGGGCCGACTCCGCGCGGTGCACGGTCGACCGGCTCGCCGACCGCGAAGAGGCCGACCGGCTGACCGCCAGGTTGGCCAGGATCGACGCCATCGAGCGGGATCGCGAGCGGATCGGCGCCGAGCTCACCACCATCGCGGTCACCGAGGCGGTGCTGCGCCGCATCGAGGACGCCAAGGCCGCCGTCGACCGCACCGGCGACCAGTTGGCGCTGACCTCGGCGGCCATCGAACTCACCGCGGCGGCGGACATTCAACTCATCGTCGGCGGCCGGCAGGTCTCGCTGCCGGCCGGGCAGAGCTGGACGACCACCGCCGCCGGACCCACCGAGGTGACGGTCCCCGGCGTCCTGACCGCCCGGGTCAACCCGGGCGCGAACACACTGGACGTGCACGCCAAACACGCTGCGGCACAGGAGGAATTGGTCGCAGCGCTGGCGGCCGGCGAGGTGGCCGACCTCGACGCCGCACGATCCGCCGACCAACGTCGCCGCGAGCTGCAGAGCACCCGTGATCAACTCGGCGCCACCCTGGCCGGCCTGTGCGGTGAAGAGCGGATCGAGGAGCTGCGATCGCGGCTCACCCAGCTGCGCGCCGCACACCCCGCCGAGACAAGTGCCGCGCCCGTGGACATCGGGGCCGCACGCGCCGAACTCACCGCGGTGCTTCAGGCCCGCGAGGACGCGTCGACCGAGTACGAGGCTCGCCGTCAGGCCGCTGCCACAGCGGCTACTGCGCTCGCCGAGTTATCCACGCGCGCAACGGTTCTGCAGAACACCTTGGCGACGCAGCGCGCCGAGCTGAACGCCGCCGCCGGCCGGCTGACGGCCGAGCGGGCATCCGCCGGCGATGCGGAACTCGCGGCCTCGGCGGACACGGCGCGCAGCGCGGCGCAGGCCGCCCAGCAACGCGTCACCGAAGTCGCCGAAGCGCTGGCCGCGGCCGCGCCCGATGCGGTCGCCAGCGAATTGGCCGACGCGACAAAGGAAGCCGACTCGCTGCGCGAGCGCTACGAAGGAGCCGCGCGCGCATTGCGCGAGATCACCATAGAACTCTCGGTGTTCGGCAGTGAGGGACGCCAGGGTAAGCTCGACGCCGCACAGACGGAGCGTGAGCACGCCGCCAGCGAGCACACCCAGGTGGGCGGCCGCGCGCGGGCGGCGCAACTGCTGCGCTCGGTGATGACGCGCCACCGCGACACCACCCGCCGTCGATATGTCGAGCCCTATCGTGCGGAACTGCAGCGACTCGGGCGTCCGGTGTTCGGCCCCAGCTTCGAGGTCGACATCGACAGCGACCTGTGCATCCGCAGCCGCACACTGAACGGCATCACGGTGCCGTACGAATCCCTGTCCGGCGGGGCCAAGGAGCAGCTCGGCATCTTGGCCCGGCTGGCCGGCGCGGCCCTGGTCGCCAAGGAGGACGCCGTCCCGGTGGTGGTCGACGACGCGCTCGGTTTCACCGACCCGGATCGCTTGACCAAGATGGGCGAGCTGTTCGACACCGTGGGAACCCACGGGCAGGTGATCGTGCTGACCTGCAGCCCTGACCGCTACGACGGTGTCAAGGGCGCGCACCGCATCGATCTCAGCGCTTAGCCCACGCGGCCGGCCGAGGCCGAAACTGCTGGTCAGAACTGTTCGATGCCATGTCGGCGCCTCGCCTGCAGAATGGGAACATGGTGGGGCCACGCGAATGACGATGAACGCGAAGCGCAGCCGGGTGCAGCAGAAGCTGGCGGAACTGCCCGGCGTGCGACCCGTGCGCCGGCCGATCTCACCGCACAGCGCCGAAGAGTTCGATCTGTACTACGTGCGCGCCGGCCGCAAGTCTTCCAGTCCGGTGGTCATCATCCCCGGGGGTCCGGGCGTGGCGTCGGTGCAGATGTACAAGGGACTGCGGCGGCGCGCAGCGGCGGCCGGCCTCGACGTCATCATGGTCGAACACCGCGGGGTGGGGATGTCGCGGCACGACGACTCGGGCGCCGATCTGCCCCCGCAATCTATGACCGTGAACCAGGTGGTCGATGACGTGGCCGCGGTGCTCGACGACGCGCAAGCGCAGTCGGCGGTCATTTATGGCGCCTCGTACGGCACCTATATCGCCGCCGGAGTCGGGGTGCGGCATCCGCAGCGGGTGCGGGGCATGGTGCTCGATTCGCCGTTGCTGTCCCGGCACGACATCGTGATCGTGCGCCGCGCGATTCGCCGGCTGCTGCTAAAGGGGGACAGCCCCGAAACCGCTTCAGTGGCACCCAAAATGCGCAAGCTGGTCGACGCCGGGATCATGGATGCGGCGGCAACGCAGGTCGTGGCGACGATTTACGGTTACGGCGGGGCCGACCTG
Organism: Mycobacterium sp. 1245801.1; assembly: GCF_001673055.1. Lineage (NCBI taxonomy): Bacteria > Bacillati > Actinomycetota > Actinomycetes > Mycobacteriales > Mycobacteriaceae > Mycobacterium > Mycobacterium sp. 1245801.1. The sequence goes on along the minus strand of NZ_LZKY01000301.1, from coordinate 1,386 downwards.
CTCGAACGACAACTCGACCTGCTACTCGATGGCCGAAAGTTACTGTGGTGGGCGCTGTCCCGGTTCACCACCCTGGGCAACCTGCCGTTTCGCTACGAGGAAGACCTGGTAAGCCGCATCGCGTTCCGCGAACTGGACTATGCGGCCGAACCCGACGGGCTGCCGCTCGACCCCGCCGTGGCGGAAAGCAAAACGCGCACGCAGCGAGTCACTTTCGAGGACGAACCCTATGACCTGCCGACCGAAATGCCGAATTTCGACTGGCCCACCGCGGTGGTTTCGGGTAGGCGGGATCTCATCACCCCACCGGCGGTCGCCCAACGCGTGGCGTCGCTGCTACCCAATGCGGTGCTGTTGAGCCTGCCGAGCATGGCGCACAGCGCGCTGGACTTTCGCGAGCCCGTCGCGCTCGCCACTGCCGACGCGGTTCGGCGTGGCGACCTGAAAGGGCTTGCCGCGCGGGCGTCGGCGCTGGACGCGCTGCCCCCGCGCCCCGAGGTGCGACTGCTGTGGAAGGCGCTCGGAGCGGCGGCCGTCGTCGAGGGCGCGCTGCCGATCCCGAATCTGCTGCGCCGGCGGCTCAATTCCGCGTGAACCCGATGGCGGTGTAGTCGAGGTCGGCAAGACCGGGCGCACCGAAATTGGCCAGCGTGCCGCGCACCGCGACATCCCCGGGCGACTGCGTCAGCGGAAGGCTGAATCCCTCGGCCCAGATGAGCTTGTCGAGATCGTTGGCCAGCGCCCGCGCCTTGGCCGGGTCGAGTTCTTCCAGGGTGCTTTCGATGGCGGCGTCGATCTGTTCGCTGCCGATCTTGCCGAAATTGCTTTCCCCGTCCGACTTGTAGATCTGGGTCAGCGCCGAGAGCGGGAAGGCGTCGCCGAGCCAACCGAACTGGGCCATATCAAACGCCCCGACGTTGATGTAGTTGGTGAAAAAGCCGCTGCCGGAACGGGAGACGAGTTCCAGCTTGACCCCGATCTGGGCCAGGCTGTGCTGGGCGATCTGGGCGAACTGCCGGCTGCCCTGGGCGTCGTAGAACAAATCGCGGATGACCAGCTGCCGGCCGTCCTTCTCGCGGAACTGGCCGGTCCGCTTCCAGCCCAACGCGTCGAGCTCCCGGCTGGCCGCGGCCGGGTCGTAGGGAACGACCGAGCTGTTGTCCTGATAGCCCTGCTGCCCCGCGACATAGATGTGGTTGCCCAGCGCCACCGGGTTACTGGTCAGGCCGTACTGGACGACCTTGGCGATGGTCTGCCGATCGATGCCCTTGGCGACCGCGACGCGCAGCGCCCGGTCGGACAGGATCGAGCCCGGGGCGCCGTTGAACGTGAAGTGAGACCACGCCGGCGCGGGCGCGCGCCGGATCGAGATCCCCTTGGTGCGCT
>NZ_LZKY01000300.1:0-863 GCF_001673055.1 Mycobacterium sp. 1245801.1 | reverse complement strand
CGGTCCTGGCCGCCACCGCCGACCTGCGCGACGCCATCGGATTTTCCTCGTTCGCCGTGCTGATCTACTACGCCGTCGCCAACGCCTCGGCCTGCACGCTCGGTGCCGACGAAGGCCGCCCACACCGGGCGATCCCGGTGATCGGGCTGCTCGGCTGCGTCATGCTGGCCGTCGCGATGCCGCGATGGTCGGTGCTCTCCGGTGTGCTGGTGCTGGGCCTCGGCGCCGGCGCCTATCTGATTCGGCGTTTCATCGCCCGGACCACGTTGCGGCGCAACCGAAATCGCAGCTGACGGCGGCGCACGCCGCGCCGGCCGGCCGGACACCGCCGCCGGGCAAATAGCGGCATCGCGATTCCCCGAAGGCCGGACGGGGAAGACTGAGCGGATGGCCGACCCGGAAACCGAAGCGTTCGACAAACTGGTGGCGCTGCTGAACTATCCGATGTTTGTCGTCACCACGCAGGCCAACGGCACTGAAGCCGGCTGCCTGGTGGGCTTCGCCAGCCAGACCAGCATCAATCCGCCCCGCTTCCTGGTCGGCCTGTCCAAGCGCAACCACACCTTCCGCGTCGCCCGCGACGCCTCCCACCTGGCCGTGCACGTCTTCGACCACGAACACCTCGACGTGGTGGAGCTTTTCGGCAGCCAGACCAGCGACGAGGTCGACAAGTTCGCCCGCTGTTCCTGGCACCGCGGCCCCGAACGGATGCCGATCCTCGACGACGCCGCCGCGTGGTTCGTCGGCGAGATCCTGGAGCGTTTCACGATGGGCGATCACGTCGGGCACCTGCTCGCACCGGTCGGCGGCAGCCCGCCGCGGGAACTGGAAACCTGGGTGTCCTTCGGCGACGTGCGCGAGCT
>NZ_LZKY01000299.1:0-1837 GCF_001673055.1 Mycobacterium sp. 1245801.1 | reverse complement strand
TGGGGTCTGCGTGGCGCTCATCGCGACCGTTCGCGGCGCGCCCAGCTTCGCGTTCGCCGCGGCCAGCGAGGCGCCGCCGCAGCCCTCACCGCATTCCGGCGACCACCACAACCTGGACGACTGGCTGCACCGCCATCTGGGGCCTGGGATTCCGTCCCCGTAGGCCGGCCGAGGCCCGGTCCCGGGCCACCCCCGCGGCGGCGAACGAGCGTAAAATCGGGTTACTAGGGGAATAACGGTGGGGACCAAGCGATCTCTCGCGCCACCAATGCGTGCGACGAGGCCCGCCCTCACCGTTATTGGCTAGCAACCGACTATTGGAGGAGCTTTGGACACCGTACTTGGTGTGTCGATGGCGCCGACGGCAGTCCGGATGGTGCGGCGCGACGACGTTCGTGCCGACGTCGGGCCGCTGGTCCGCGGGCGGCCGATTCCCGAAGATCAGTGCCAGCGTCAACGCCGCGACGCCGCCGACGAACACCGCCGCGACGGCGGCGATGGTCACGATCGACTTGCGGCTGCGGCGCTGCTGCGCCGGGGTGCCCGAGAGCCGGTGGGCGTCGGAGGCCGGGTCGTCCTCGGCGCTGTAGGCGAGCTCGGCCGCCGCGGCCGAGGCGGTCTGCGTGGCGCTCATCGCGACCGTTCGCGGCGCGCCCAGCTTCGCGTTCGCCGCGGCCAGCGAGGCGCCGCGCGCCAGGGCCATCTCGGGTTCTTCGGGCGTCGTCACCGACAGGGCGGTCGCCGCCTCGAGCGTGGGTTTGATGGAGGGAATGTCGACCTCCGAGCCGACCAGGAACAACCCGTCGGGCCGCGCGCTCATCGACTCGGCGTCCGAGACCATCGCGGCGAGTTTCGCTAGTGCGGCGTCGTCGTCGCCGGGCAGCGGGTGCCGATGCACGTCGGTGACCGTCCCGTGCGAGGTGTCGACGACAGCCAGGGTCGCGCTGTCCGGTTCGACGAGCAGCAGCGCCGTGCGGGCCCAGTTGGTCGCGCTGCCCATGGCCTGCGCCAGCGCTGCGGCGGCCATGACCGCCGAGACCAGCATGACGTTCTCGATCTTGCGCGCGGCCAACGCGTCTCGCAGTGCCGCCGCCTTGACGGGGTCGGTCCAGCTCACTCCGCTGGACTTGAGCCGATACCCGCCTTGGGCCGCGCTGTCCCGGGTTCCGAGAATGGCCGCGACGACGTGATTGGCTGCGGCGATGGGGGTTTCGTGGCCGGCGACATCGAAACCGTCCTGATCGACCGTCACCCCGCTCGCGGCTTCGCCTTCGACGAGCACCATGCGGACGGTCTCAGGTGCCATAGACACGCCAAGTACGACGTCCACCACTCCTCCACATCGTCCGAAATTGGTAGCCCTGCCCAGATCCGCCACCCTAGCGCGCCGGGTTCGGCCCGCCCGGGAACCGCGAGGGCGCTATCGGTGGCCGAAGCCGTGACCACCGCCGAAGCCGTGGCCGCCAAACCCGTGACCACCACCGAATCCGTGACCCCCGAAGGGTCCGTGGCCGCCGAAGGGTCCGTGGCCGAAGGGTCCGTGACCGCCGAACGGGCCGTGACCGAACGGGCCCCGACCGCCGAGGGGCCCGTGACCGCCGCCCACTCCGGGTACCGGCAGGCGGGGCGGCGGAACGAACACCGGCGGGGGCAGGGCCGGGATGGGCGGAGCGGCGGGCGGCGGCGGGGCGATGGGCTGCGGCGCGGCCAGTGGCTGCGGCGGCGCGATCTTCGGCTGGGCCGCACCGGGGGCCCGGGGGGGGGCGGGGCCGGGGGGGGCGCAGGGGCGGCGGGCTGGCGGCCGCGGCGGCGGAGGCGGCGGCGGACACCCTTAGTC
>NZ_LZKY01000298.1:0-12059 GCF_001673055.1 Mycobacterium sp. 1245801.1 | reverse complement strand
CGCCGCCGGGGCCACGCGCAGGCTGGCCGACGGCAGCGCCGGGTCGCCGTCGAACAGCGAGGTGTCCGGCGGCGCGTGCAGGGCGGGCTCGGGCGGCGCGGCCGGCTCATCGAGCTCGCTGGCGTCGACGATCCGGTCGAAGCGGAACAGCCGAACGCCCTCGGCCTCGCGCGACCAGGCCTCCAGGTAGCTGTGGCCGCCGATCAGCAGCACCCGGATGGGGTCGACGACCCGGCTGGTCAGGGTGTCGTGGGAGGCGGAGTAGTAGTCGATGGCCAGCGCGTGCTTGGACTGCACGGCCGCACGCACCGCGGCGGCGGCCCGGTTCTCCACCGGCGCGGGCTCGTCGACGGCCGTTGCCGCGGCCGAAGCGTCCTGCGCCCGGGCCCCGGCGGCGTCCTGGATGTTCGAGTACTACCCGATGCGCGACGTGCGCGAGCTGCCGGACGGATCCTGCGAGGCGGTGATGACCTATGCCTCCGAGGATTGGATGACGCGGCTGGTGCTGGGCTTCGGCCCCGACGTCCAGGTGCTGGCACCCGCGTCGCTGGCGCGGCGGGTGCGCGATACGGCGGCGGCCGCCCTGACCGCCTACGACGCCATGAACTGACAAAAGTCCAGGCGAGATGGTCCACCGCGGCGCGGCGCGGGCCCGCCGCCACCCGGCCCCGCTGCGGTAGCATCGGGTGAACGTCTGGAGGTAATCAAAGTGGGCAGTCTTAGTCCGTGGCACTGGGCGATCCTCGCGGTCGTGGTGATCTTGCTGTTCGGTGCCAAGAAGCTCCCCGACGCTGCGCGTTCGTTGGGTAAGTCGATGCGGATCTTCAAGTCCGAATTGCGCGAGATGCAGACCGAGAACAAGGCGGAAGCGCCGTCCCTGGAAACCCCGTCGACCCCGCCGGCCGCCCCCCAGCCGGTGCAGTCGCAGCGGGTCGACGCGCCGGCGCCCAGCGAGCAGGGGCACAGCGAAGCACGTCCGGCCTAGCCGTCACCATCGTCGCGCGCTGCCCGAGCGCCACTGACCGAGCATCGTGAAAGTCTTCAAGGTTTCAGCGCGCACTACCGGCCTGCTGAGGCGCCTCAACCCTCGTAACCGTCGCAGCCGAACCAACCCGGATGCGACCATGTCGCTGGTCGATCACCTGACCGAGCTGCGCACCCGGCTGCTGATCTCCCTGGCCGCGATCCTGCTGACCACGATTTTCGGCTTCGTCTGGTACTCGCATTCGATCTTCGGCCTGGAAAGCCTCGGCGAGTGGCTGCGCCATCCCTACTGTTCGCTGCCGCAATCGGCGCGCGCCGAGATCAGCGCAGGCGGCCAGTGCCGGCTGCTGGCGACCGCGCCGTTCGACCAGTTCATGCTGCGGCTCAAGGTCGGCCTGACGGCGGGAGTGGTGCTGGCCTGCCCGGTGTGGTTCTACCAGCTCTGGGCGTTCATCACGCCTGGGCTCTATCAGAAGGAACGTCGCTTCGCGATCGCGTTCGTGATCCCCGCCGTGGTGCTGTTCGTCGTCGGCGCGGTGCTGGCCTACTTCGTACTGGCCAAGGCGCTGGGCTTCCTGCTGACCGTCGGCAGCGACGTCCAGGTGACCGCGCTGTCCGGCGACAGATATTTCGGCTTCCTGATCAACCTGCTGGTGGTCTTCGGCGTCAGCTTCGAATTCCCGTTGCTCATCGTCATGCTCAACACCATCGGGATGCTGACCTATGAGCGGCTCAAGGCGTGGCGGCGCGGCCTGATCTTCGCGATGTTCGCGTTCGCCGCGGTCTTCACGCCCGGATCCGACCCGTTCTCGATGACCGCCCTCGGGTTGGCGCTCTCGGTCCTCCTGGAGTTCGCCATTCAGATCGCTCGGCTGCACGACAGGCGCAAGGCCAAGCGTGAAGCGCAGGCCGTGATTCCCGACGACGAAGCATCGGTGATCGAACCGCCCAGCGCGATACCCGAGCCGTCGCTGTCCGCCGGGCAACACGACGATGTCACCTGATCCGTCGCCGCCCTCCGACCTGGCGGAGCTGGTGGAGCTCACCCGGTTCACCGCCGATCTGCCCTTCGCGCTGGATGGCTTTCAGCATCGGGCGTGCGCGGCGCTCGAACGAGGCCACGGCGTGCTGGTCTGCGCGCCGACCGGCGCCGGCAAGACGGTGGTCGGCGAATTCGCCGTGCACCTGGCGCTGGCATCCGGCGGTAAGTGCTTCTACACCACGCCGCTGAAAGCGCTGAGCAACCAGAAGCACACCGACCTCACGGCGCGCTACGGCCGCGACCGCATCGGCCTGCTCACCGGGGACATGTCGGTGAACGCCGACGCGCCCGTGGTCGTCATGACCACCGAAGTGCTGCGCAACATGCTCTACGCCGATTCGCCTGCGCTGCATGGGCTTTCGTATGTGGTGATGGACGAGGTGCATTTCCTGGCCGACCGGATGCGGGGCCCGGTGTGGGAGGAGGTGATCCTGCACCTGCCCGACGAGGTGCGGGTGGTCAGCCTCTCGGCGACGGTGAGCAACGCCGAGGAATTCGGCGGCTGGATCCAGACCGTGCGCGGCGATACGACGGTCGTGGTCGACGAGCATCGGCCGGTGCCGCTGTGGCAGCACGTGTTGGTGGGCAAGCGCCTGCTGGACCTGTTCGACTACGACAACGAGAAACCGGCCGAGGACCGTCAACCTCGCGTCAATCCCGAACTGCTGCGCCACATCTCGCACCGCCGCGAGGCGGACCGCATGACCGACTGGCAGCCGCGTCGCCGGGGCTCGGGCCGGCCGTCGCGGCCGCGCTTCTACCGGACGCCGACACGGCCGGACGTGATCGCCACCCTGGACTCCGAAGGGCTGCTGCCGGCGATCACGTTCGTGTTCTCCCGGGCCGGCTGTGACGCCGCCGTCCAGCAGTGCCTGCGCTCGCCCCTGCAGCTGACCACCCAGGAGGAACGCGCGCAGATCGCCGAGGTGATCGAGCACCGCTGCGGCGACCTCGCCGACGCCGATCTGGGCGTGCTCGGCTACTACGAGTGGCGCGAGGGGCTGCTGCGCGGCCTGGCGGCCCACCACGCCGGCATGCTGCCGGTCTTCCGCCACACGGTCGAAGAACTGTTCACCGCCGGACTGGTCAGGGCGGTGTTCGCCACCGAGACCCTGGCGCTCGGGATCAACATGCCCGCCCGCACGGTGGTACTCGAACGGCTGGTGAAGTTCAACGGCGAGCAGCACGTGGCGCTGACGCCGGGGGAGTACACCCAGCTCACCGGCCGCGCTGGGCGGCGCGGCATCGACGTCGAGGGCCACGCGGTGGTGCTGTGGAATCCCACCGAGGAGACCACCGAGCCCGCCGCGGTGGCCGGGCTGGCCTCCACCCGCACCTTCCCGCTGCGCAGCTCGTTCGCTCCGTCGTACAACATGACCATCAACCTCGTCCAACAGATGGGCCCCGAGCAGGCACACCGGTTGCTGGAGCAGTCGTTTGCGCAGTATCAGGCCGACCGCTCGGTCGTCGGGCTGGTCCGCGGCATCGAGCGCGGCACCGCGATGCTCGACGAGATCGCCGCCCAGATCGGCGGACCCAAGGCGCCGATCCTCGAATACGCCCGGATGCGTGCCCGCATCGGCGAGATGGAGCGCGCGCAGTCCCGGGCGTCCCGGCTGCAACGGCGGCAGGCCGCCAGCGATGCGCTGGCCGCGCTGCGCCGCGGCGACATCATCAACATCACCCATGGCCGGCGCGGCGGCCTGGCCGTGGTGCTGGAATCGGCCCGCGACAGCACCGACCCGCGACCGCTGGTGCTCACCGAAAACCGTTGGGCCGGAAGGATTTCCTCGGCCGACTATTCGGGTGTGTCGGCGCCGGTCGGTTCGATGTCGCTGCCCAAGCGGGTCGAACACCGGCAGCCCCGGGTCCGGCGTGACCTGGCGTCGGCGCTACGATCGGCCGCCGCCGGGCTGACCATCCCGGCCCGGCGCCGCGGCGGCCGGGGGGATTCCGATGGTGAATTTCATGATCCCGAGTTGGCGTCGCTGCGCGACGCGCTGCGCCGGCACCCGTCGCACAACACGGCCGGTGTGGAGGAACAGGTCAGGCAGGCCGAGCGCTATCTGCGGATCGAGCGCGACAACGCGCAGTTGGAGAAAAAGGTTGCGGCGGCCACCAATTCGCTGGCCCGGACCTTCGACCGGATCGTCGGGTTGCTCACCGAGCGCGGCTTCATCGAGGGGCGCGACGGCGATCCGCGCGTCACCGACGACGGCCGGCTGCTGGCGCGCATCTACAGCGAAAGCGACCTGCTGGTGGCCGAATGCCTGCGCACCGGCGCGTGGTCAGGGCTGAAGCCCGCCGAACTCGCGGCGGTGGTGTCGTCGGTCCTGTACGAAACCCGGGGCGGCGAGGGGCCGGGGGCGGGTTTTGCGGCCGACGCGCCCACCCAGCAAGTGCGCCAAGCGCTGCAGCAGACCTCGAGGCTGTCGATGGCGCTGCGCGCCGATGAGCAAACGCACCGGATCGCCCCGAGTCGCGAGCCCGACGACGGCTTCGTCAACGTCATCTACCGCTGGGCCCGCACCGGCGACCTGGCGGCGGCGCTGGCGGCCGCCGACCCGGCCGGCACGGGGTCGCCGCTGCTGGCGGGGGATTTCGTGCGCTGGTGCCGCCAGGCGCTCGACCTGCTGGACCAGGTCCGCAACGCCGCCCCGGACCCCGAGCTGCGGGCCACCGCTAAGCGGGCTATCAACGACATTCGGCGCGGCGTCGTCGCAGTTGACGCCGGGTAGGCTAGGCCGGAGCTACCGTTAAGCGGCGATAGTGCATGCCAAGACACAAGGGCTGAGGGAGAAAGATGAGCGGACCGCAGGGATCGGACCAGCAGTGGCAGCCGCCCGGTCAAGGTCAAGGTAGCGATCACTCGTCAGAGCCGACTCAGGTGGCACCCACCTGGCAGGAGCAGTCGAACCAGGAGACGTCGTGGCAGGCCCCGGCCTACACCCCGCCCGCCGACTACCCGCAGTATCAGCAGCCGGCGGAACAGGCCTATCCGCAGCAGTATCCCCAGCAGCAGCCGGGCTATGCGCAACCGGGGCAGTACGGTCAGCCCGGCCAGTACGCCCAGCCCGGGCAGTACGCCCAGCCGGGCCAGTACGGTCAGCCCGGCCAGTATCCGCAGCCGGGGCAGTATGGCCAGCCGGGTCAGTATCCCCAACCCGGCCAGTACGGCCAGCCGGGCCAGTACCCGCAGCAGTACCCCGGTTACGAGCAGCCCGGCAAGAAGCGGCCCGTCGGCCTCATCGCCGGTGTCGGCGGCGCGATCGCGTTTCTGCTCATCGCGGTGGTGCTGGTGCTGGGTTTCTGGCAGCCCGGGTTCTTCGTCACCACCAAGCTGGACGTCAACAAGGCGCAGGCCGGGGTCCAGCAGGTGCTCAGCGACGAAACCAACGGCTACGGCGCGAAGAACGTCCAGAACGTCAAGTGCAACCACGGCCAGAACCCCACCGTCAAGAAGGGCGCCACGTTCGACTGCGACGTCAGCATCGACGGCGCGCCCAAGCACGTCACGGTGACCTTCCAGGACAACAAGGGCACCTACGAGGTCGGCCGGCCGCAGTAGCCGCCGGGCCGATCAGTTCGGCAGCCCGTCCAGCGCCTTTTGCAGGCGGGCGACCGACGAGCCGACGCCCAGCTCGGTCGCCAGTTCGGCGGTGCGTCGCGGATGGGCGGCGACCAACGGTATTTCGTCGGTGGACGTCGAGAAGGTGACGGGCGCGTCGGTCGCCACCCGCACCACCTTGCCGGCCGCCTCGATGTAATCCAGCGCCCCGAGCAATTTGGTGCGGATGCCCTTGGCCATCTTGGACTTCGGGTCCTGGGCGGCGGCCAGGATCCGCTGCAGCGAGCCGTGCTGGGCCAGCAGCGTCGCCGCGGTCTTCTCGCCGACGCCGGGCACCCCGGGCAGGCCGTCGGACGGATCGCCGCGCAGCAACGCGAGTTCGGCATAGGCGGGGCCGGCGCGATCCACCGGTACGCCGTAGTGTTCGGCCACCTCGGCGGGCCCGAACAACGTGGCCTTGCTCAGCCCGCGGCCGAGGTAGAGCACCCGGACCGGGACGGGATCGTCCGACACCACCTGCAGCAGGTCGCGGTCGCCGCTGACCACCACCACCGGGTCCTTACGTTCCCGGGCCGCCAGAGTGCCCAGCACGTCGTCGGCCTCGTAGCCCTCGGCGCCGGCCGTCGGAATCCCGTATGCGTCAAGGAGTTCGGCGATCATGTCGATCTGGGGCGTCAGGTCGTCGGGGACCTCCTCGACGTCCGGCTCGTCCTGCGGATCCTCCACGGCCACGCGGTGGGCCTTGTAGGACGGGACGAGGTCCACCCGGAACTGGGGACGCCAATCGAGGTCGAGGCAGACGGCCAGCCGGCTGGGCCGCTGCTGGGTGATCACCACGGCCATGGAGTCGATGAACCCCCGAACGGCGTTGACGGGCCGGCCGTCGGGCGCGGTGATCGAGGACGGCACCCCGAAGTACGAGCGGAACCACATGCTGGCGCCGTCGAGCAGCACGAGTGGTCGCATGCGGGTTATCGTCTCACGCCAATCCGCGCACCGAGTCGACGGTCGGCAGGCGGGGGTTAGCCTGACTGCCATGGAGTCTCACCGCTTCGACGCAGCAGTGTACGAACGCCGGCTGGCGGCCGCCGCGGTGGCGGCCGCCAATGTGGGCCTGGCCGGGCTGGTGATCACACCGGGCTATGACCTGCGCTACCTCGTCGGGTCGCGCGCACAGACCCTGGAGCGGTTCACCGCGCTGGTGTTGCCCGCCTCGGGCGAGCCGACGGTGGTGGTGCCGCGTCTCGAGCTGGCCTCGCTGAAGGAATCGGCCGTCGCCGAACTCGGCCTGGCGGTGCGGGATTGGGTCGACGGCGACAATCCCTACGATCTGGTGGGCTCCGCGTTGGGCGGTGTCCCCGCCGCGACCGCCGTCACCGATGCCATGCCGGCGTTGCACCTGCTGCCGCTGGCCGAAGTGCTCGGGGTGCTGCCGGTGCTGGCCACCGACGTGTTGCGCACGCTGCGGATGGTCAAGGAGGAATGCGAGGTGGACGCGCTTCGCAAGGCCGGCGCCGCCATCGATCGGGTGCACGCCCGGGTGCCGGAGTTCCTGGTCCCGGGTCGCACCGAGGCCGACGTGGCCGCCGACATCGCGGATGCCATTGTGGCCGAAGGGCATTCGGAGGTCGCGTTCATCATCGTCGGGTCCGGGCCGCACGGCGCCGACCCGCACCACGGATATTCGGATCGCGAACTGCAGGTCGGTGACATCGTCGTCGTCGACATCGGTGGCGCGTACGAACCGGGCTACAACTCCGACTCCACCCGCACCTACAGCATCGGTGAGCCCGATCCCGAAGTCGCGCAACAGTATTCGGTGCTGCAACGCGCCCAGCGCGCCGCGTATGACGCGGTGCGTCCGGGGGTGACGGCCGAGCAGGTCGACGCCGCCGCCCGTGACGTGCTGGCCGCCGAAGGGCTGGCCGAGTACTTCGTGCACCGCACCGGGCACGGCATCGGGCTGTCGGTGCACGAAGAGCCCTACATCGTCGCCGGAAACGATCTGCCCCTGGCCGAGGGCATGGCCTTCTCGATCGAGCCGGGCATCTATTTTCCGGGCCGTTGGGGCGCTCGGATCGAGGACATCGTCGTCGTCACCCCCGAGGGAGCTCTGGCCGTCAACAACCGGCCGCACGAACTGATCGTGGTTCCGGTGGCCTGACCGACGCGTCACCGGGTCCGCGTAGGTTGGGGCGTGATGTCAATTCTGGATCTTCCGCTGCTTCCGATTCGCATCGCACGCCACGTCGCCGACGCGGTCTTGCACCCCAAGGCACCCGCACCCGCGCCGGCTCCCGCGCCGCCGGCCGAGCTGGTCGTGGTCGACGGGATGCCCGAGGGCGTGCCGCCGGCGGCGCGGCGCCCCGAGCCCGCACTTCCGTCGCCCGCGGGTTGGCCGTTCGGCGAGGAGTTCCCGCGCACGTGCGGCGCCGGGCGGCTAGCCGGCGGCGCCCTGTTCTGGACCGACTTCCTCTACGACGACCACGGCGCGACGGGTGTCCCGATCGGCGACCTGAAGATCCAGGCGCCGCCGCGCGGAACCTACATCTATCCCGACGGCCCCGCGGCCGGCAACGGCGCCGACATCTTCCGCGTCGCCATCGGGCTCACCGAGACCCACACCTGGTGGCGGATCGACTGGAACACCCTGCTGGACGCGTCGGTGCCCATCGCGCTGTTCACCTTCGACACTGACCCCGCCCGAACGGCGGACGAACACTGGCCCGCCGCAGCCGGGGTGCGTTCGAAGGGCATCGACATGGCCCTGCTGGTCTCGGGCGCCGGCGCCGCGCTGATCGACCTGACCACGCAGGCCAGGACGCCGGTCGAGCACAGCGTCGACATGCAGTCGCGGTCGTTCGTCGCCCAGGTCCCGCGGTCACTGGCCGAACCCACGGGCAGCTGGACGGTCCGCATGGTGGCGGGGCTGGCCAACGCGGCGGGGGACGGCTTCGCCGACGTGTCCGCCCTGCATGGCGCGCTGCCCGGGCAACCCAACGTGTACAACGTGGCATTTCGCACCCACGAGCAGGAGCCGGTGCACCTGAACTTCTGGTCGGATGCCGCCCAGGCCGCCGCCCTGACACACGGCGACGTCTCCGAGTTCGCGCTGACGGTGCCCTGGGCCCAGCTGGCGGCCCGCAAAACCGCGCCCGAGCCGGTGATCACCGGCCCGTCCACCCGGTGGTACGTGTCGTCGGTCGAACTCGGCCAGGGCCTGGAACAGGGGTGGGCCGCCAACGACATCTTGAGCACCAAGCCGCAGTTTCTCGGCCGGGTGCAGCCGTATTCGATCAGCCTGCCCTCGAGCTACGCACCGGGTCGGACGCTGCCGCTGACCCTGTTGCTGCACTCGCTTTCGCTCGGGCAAAGCCAGTTCGCCGCGATCGACCCGCACCTGCTGCACCAGGTGTGCGAGGGTCGTGAGTCGGTGGTGGTCACGCCGTTGGCCCGGGGACCGTCCACCTGGTACTTCGACACCGGCGAACTCGACGTCTGGGAAGTATGGGCGCGAGTCGCCGAACAATTGGGCACCGACCCCAATCGCACTGTGATTTCCGGCTATTCGATGGGCGGGTATGCGACATACAAGCTGGGACTGAGCTATCCGCAAGTGTTCTCGCAAGCCGTGGTGCTGGCCGGCCCGCCGACGTGCGGGGTGCGGCTGCTGCCGCACGTCGACATTCCCGCCGACCTCGATCCGCATACGCCCTGTGCCCGTGAGGGTGACACCTGGAAGCTGCTGGTGAACGCCCGATGGCTGCCCTACGTCATCGCTCATGGGCTGCTTGACGAACTGGTGCCGTTCGCCTCGGCCGCCGAGCAGGTGCTGGAGCTGGACCGGCTCGGTTACCGCCACCGGTTCAGCGTCTACCCGATCGAGGATCACATCGCCTGGGTGTTTCAGGACAAGTTCGAGGATCCGATCTCCCATATGGGAACCGGTCTGCGCCAAGCGGATCCGGGACACATCACGTTCGCCTGGTATCCGCAACTGGTGCGCGCCGACCTGGGCATCGGGCCACACCAGGCGTGGTGGTTGTCGGAACTGGCCGCCGATCCCGAGGTGACCGCGCGGCGCGGGGCCGTCGCGGAGGTCGATGCCCGCTCGTATGCGCGGCCGGACCCCACGCACACCATTGCGCACCATCGCGGCGTCATCCCGCACTTCGAGCCGACGCCCGGGGTGTACAGCGAGCTGGACTGGCAAGTGGGACGGCCGGTCGGCCCGCTGCCGTATTTGACGTTGCGCCTCACCGGAGTTGCCGGTTTACGAGTCGATGTCGCGCGAGCCGGGCTGGCGGCGTTGCCGACGTCGACCATCACGGTGGCCACCGATGTCACCGCCACGATCACGCTCGGTGGCTTGCCTGCGGCGGTCGACGTGCAACTCGATGGCGAACCGGCCGGGGCGACGGTCGCGGTCTCACCCGGGCGACACCGCATCACGTTGACGGCCGCAGCGGCTGTTGATCGGTGAGTTGTGGCGCTAGGTGATTGTCGCTAGCTTGGCGAATCGATCATCGGGTGAATAGCGGCGACGGGCGGACCTGAGCGAAAATTCCGCTCGTGGCTCCCTTGGCTGTCGACCCGGAGGCGATGTACGCCGCGGGTAGTGCCGTGGGTGCCGCCGGCGGTGGTCTGGCGGCGAACCTGACGGTGTTGGCGGCGGGTTTTTCGGCCCACACCGGGGTGGATCGCGCCGGCGAGGTGTTCGGCCTGGCGTATCAGGACACCGCCGAGTCGCTGCTGAAGGCAGTGGCTGCCGTCGTGAACGCGTGCGGGAAATGCGGTGCTCTTATCCAGCAGGGCGCGTCGAACTATTCGAAGGCGGAGGCGGCCTCGACGCTAGGCGGCGGTGGCAGCATTTTGGCGGCGCCGCCCCCGCCGGAGGAACTTGCCGCTCCCAAAGCCCCGGGAACGATGGGGCCCGGAGAGCCGCCACCGGCGCTATGGGCGATCGTGGAGTCGCTCGTCCTCGAGTTGTGGCCCGACGGCGACGTGCCGGGTATGCATGCGGTCGCGTCTCGTTGGCGCGGCTTCGCCGCGGCGGCTAACGGGGTGCAGACGACTCTCAACGCGGCTAAGACACTGCTGGATATCCAACACCTTCCTGAAGGTGACAAGATCGATAACGCTCTCAACGAAATAGGTTCTGCGGCAGCGACTATCGGCGCGCAATGCGGCAAGCTGGCCAGTGCCATCGACAAGTTCGCCGACAAAGTCGGCCGCTCCCAACATGCGATTCGGGATCTGTTGCACCGGCTCGGGTCCCTGGGCGACCTCGGCCACGACATCATGCTCATTATCGACGGCGACGCATGGGACGAGATCAAGAAAATCGCCAAGGACATCAACGACGTGCTGCAGCATCTCGGGCAGGAGGCCCGCGCCGGCGTGCAAGGGATCAGGCTGCTTATGGAAGCGGCCGATCGCGAGGTCGTCACTTGTGAGAAGTACGCGCGCCGCGGGCTCGTCAAGTTCTTAGGGGAAGACGTCGGCAATCCGGTGGCGACCGCATTCGAGTTCGGGATAAATGCCCAGGAGGGCGTTCTCAAAGGTGCGGTCAACATGGGGTTAGGCCTTGCCGACCTGAGCCCGCATTGGATCGCCGTCGACCCCCAAGGCGCAGCTGCCACTTGGACCGGTCTGGTGAAGAATGCGTGGAAGGAGAGTTTGTTCAACGCTCCCATTCATCCCGAGGAATTCGCGCATGCGAGGCTGCAGGAGTTGAAAGGCCTTGTGCATGCCGAGGATTGGACCAGAGATCGACCCGGACTGGGCGCTGGTGAAGTCGCATTCGACCTTGGCACCCTGATCTCGCCCGGCCTCGGTGAAGGGGGCGCGGCGGCCGACGGCGCGGGTGCGGCGGCACGGGGGGCCGAGGAAGAGTCGGCGGCCGCTGGCGCTGCGGGGCGTGCCGGCGGAAAAACCGGAGAAGGGCTAAGCGGCATCGCGGGGGCTCGCGGTGAGCTGACCGGCATCACCAAGGCGAGCGCCGAGCTGCCCCAAAAACTCGCAGGCGTAACCAAGGATTTGCCGGATATCAAGCCTCCGGCAAGTGGCACTCCCGTGGCAATGCCACCCGGCAAGCCGATTGAGCCGCCGGTCGAGTCGGTACCTCGCCCGTCCGAGGGCGTTCCCGGCGCACCCCAGGGGTCGACGCCCGCGGCAACCTCGCCGGGTCAGGCGGGCCCGCCCGGTGGTTCGCCGCCACCCTCGAGTAGTCCCAATGGCGTTCCGCACGAGCCGAATTCGTCACCCGCCCCTTCTGCACCGCCGGGTGGTCCCGTCGGCCCGCAAGGCCCTGCGTCCGTTCCCGCCGCGACGCCAGGCGGCGCGGGTGGTCTGCACGATCCCGCGCCCGCGCCGGCTGCGGCCCACCCGACGGCTCGGCGACTGGGTCGTGAGCGCCACCGGCCGGCACGGAGACCGGCTCATGCGGCTGCTCCGCCGGCACCG
>NZ_LZKY01000297.1:0-953 GCF_001673055.1 Mycobacterium sp. 1245801.1 | reverse complement strand
CTGGCGCTGGGAAAGCTGAACCTCGAACCCGGGATGACGCTGCTGGACATCGGTTGCGGCTGGGGTGGCGCGCTGAAGCGGGCCGTCGAGAAGTACGACGTCAACGTCATCGGGATCACGCTGAGCCGCAATCAGTTTGAGTACAGCAAGAACAAGCTGGCCGGATTGCCGACCAGCCGCAACATCGAGGTGCGGTTGCAGGGCTGGGAAGAGTTCGAGGACAAGGTCGACCGGATCGTCACGATTGGCGCCTTCGAAGCTTTCAAGATGGAGCGCTATCCCGCATTTTTCGAGCGCGCCTACGAGATCCTTCCCGACGACGGCCGAATGCTGTTGCACACCATCTTGACCTACACGCAAAAACAGCAGCACGAGCGCGGTGTTTCCATCACGATGAGCGATATCCGATTCGCTCGATTCATCGGCCAGGAAATTTTCCCGGGTGGACAACTCCCGGCGCAGGAAGACATTTTCAAATTCGGCGAGGCGGCGGGCTTCACGATCGAGCGGGTGCAGCTGCTGCAGCAGCATTACGCGCGGACCCTCAACATCTGGGCCGAGGCACTCGAGGCCAATCGCGAGCAGGCGATCGCCATCCAGTCCCAGGAGGTCTACGACCGGTACATGAAGTACCTGACCGGCTGCGCGAAGTTGTTCCGTGCGGGCTACACCGACGTCAATCAGTTCACGCTGGAGAAGTAACCGGCCCAGTAAAGCAATCGGCCCCGAACGGTTCACCGTTCGGGGCCGACTTGTCCCGCCCTACTTGACCAACGTGAATTGCCCCACATTGGTGACACCCTTGCGGAAGAAGTTCTCGCAGCCGGTCAGGTAGTGCATGTACTTGTCGTAGACCTCTTCGGACTGCAGGGCGACCGCCTTGTCCTTGTTGGCCTCCAGGTTGGCCGCCCAGATGTTGAGGGTCCGCGCGTAATGCTGCTGCAGCAGCTGCA
>NZ_LZKY01000296.1:0-26130 GCF_001673055.1 Mycobacterium sp. 1245801.1 | reverse complement strand
GGTTCGATCCGTCCGCCGGGGGACAGGGCGCCTACGACACCCCGCTGGGCATCACCAACCCGCCCATCGACGAGCTGCTGGACCGCGTCTCGAGCAAGTACGCGCTGGTGATCTACGCCGCCAAGCGGGCCCGTCAGATCAACGACTACTACAACCAGCTCGTCGATGGGCGGGTTGGTGATGCCCAGCGGGGTGTCGTAGGCGCCCTGTCCCCCGGCGGACGGATCGAACCGGTCGGGGACGGCGGCCAAAGCCGCGTCGGACTGCGGAATACTCACTTAGGTCAATCTCCTGGCGGATTCGAGCGGCTCGTCACCGCTGCAAGTTCGGAAAAATTCGGTGGTCAATCTTGCTGGGATGTGGTCCGGCTTCTGGTCTGGCCAGACGGGTCAGGCCGGTCCGGCGCAGTTCCCACCAGCAAGGATACCAATTCGGAGCACGCTGACTCCAATTGACTGTTCACGACCACCCGGTCGAAGTCGTTTTGGGCCGCCATTTCGATGCGGGCGGTCCCCAGCCGCCGCCGCATGACCTCCGGCGTCTCGGTGCCGCGGGCGATGAGCCTGGCCTCGAGATCCTCCCAGCTGGGCGGTGCGAGGAAGACCGCGAGCGCCTCCGGCATCGCCTTCTTGACGGCCCTGGCGCCGGCCAGGTCGACCTCGATGAGCACCGGAAACCCATTGGCCGTGGCGGTCCGGATGGGCTCGGCCAGGGTGCCCGACCGGTGCAGTCCCGAATGGATTTCGGCCCACTCCAGCAGCGCGCCCTCGTCGATCAGCTGCTGGAAGCGGGCGGGGCTGACGAAGTGATAATCGACACCGTCGACCTCGCCGGGGCGCGGCGCCCGCGTGGTGGCCGAGACGCTGAAATGCAGGTTCGGCACCCGCTCGCGCAGGCACCGGACGACCGTCGACTTGCCCACCGCGGAAGGACCGGACAGCACGACCACACGTCCGTTACCTGATGGTTCTGGACGTGTGCCGTGCTGGACGTCCGGTCCCCCGCCGGCGCTCACGGACGCCCCTCGGGGGGTGCGCCCACGGCTCGGGTCGGATTGCCCGCCTTCTCCTCAGGCCGTGCGGCCTGCATCGTCGGCGGCCGGGTTAGGAGCCGAACTTTTCCAGCAGGGCCTTGCGCTGGCGATCGCCGAGACCGCGCAGGCGGCGGGTGGGGGCGATCTCCAACTCAGTCATGATTTCCTGCGCCTTGACCTTGCCCACCTTGGGCAACGCCTCGAGAAGCGCGGAAACCTTCATCTTGCCCAGGACTTCGTCGGTCTCGGCGTCCTTGAGCACCTGGGTCAGGTTGGTGCCGCCACGCTTCAGGCGGTCTTTGAGCTCTGCTCGCGCTCGACGTGCGGCAGCCGCCTTCTCCAACGCGGCCGCGCGCTGCTCGTCGGTCAACTGGGGAAGGGCCACGATTCCTCCGTATCTGATCAATCAATTTCAATCGATCGCTTTTTGTCTCGCCGGTACTTCTGCCAGCGGAGACGACCGTACTCAGGCCTCCTGACGAAATCTAACCCGACCCCCTGCTTGAGGGGACAAACTCCCAGCATGGACCGGCGCGTGGCAGGCCGAAGCGGCGCTCCCGCCGGGGCCGGCGGCGGCCGCCTTCGACGTTGCCCGGGCGGGGTTCGCCGGGCCGGTTCGACGCCTTGCCAGGGTCGCTAGCTGCGGTTTTAGCCCCCGGGGGCGGCGCGCGACGGCTTGGCCGGGCCGTTCGGAAACCCGCCGCCGAGCGGCCGTGACGCCCGGTGCGACGGATCACGGATTTGTTGCGGCGTGTCGCGCGTGTCGCGCCGCCGGTCAAAGGGCAGGCCAACGCCGCCTTTGGCCCGGCGCAGCGGTCCAGGCCGCCCCCGGGATCGCCCGGCAACAACAGGCCAGCCACCGGGGAGACCGTGGCCGAACCGCCGGGAGGTACACCGACTCGGTCTGCCGACGCACGATGACCTTCACCAACCACCAAGGGCCGCAGCGTCGTTGGCCGACCGCGGTTCGCCGCCGCGCCCGACGGGCGCCGGTGCGTGCGGGGCGCCGAGGGTCCGCGGATTCCGATCCGCGCACAGTACGTTTCCGTAACCACGGTTAAATCTGCAATCTGGTTCCGTAACTGCGGTTTTCGGGCCCGCCCCCGGGCCATTTCAGCTAATCGGCGGTGCGGAATCCGATACGATCGGGGGGTGTCCAACCTGCGAATTCGCCAGGCGGCCGAGCTGCTCGGAGTCAGCGACGACACCGTGCGGCGCTGGATCAACCAGGGCACATTGGCGGTCAGTCACGACGCCGCCGGCCGCAAGGTGATCGCCAGCGAGGACCTCGCCCGCTTCTCCCGCACCAATGCGCCCGCCCCGCCGGCGGACCCGCTGAGCATCGGCAGCTCGGCCCGCAACCGCTTCGTCGGGCTGGTCACGTCGGTGGTCAGCGACAAGGTGATGACCCAGGTCGAGATGCAGTGCGGCCCGTTCACCGTCGTCTCGCTGATGAGCACCGAGGCCGCCGAGGAACTGCAGCTGCGCCCCGGCAGCGTCGCCGTGGCCGTCGTCAAGGCCACCACCGTCATCGTCGAAACCGCGCGGCCCAGCACCGCAGTCGCGTCGGACTAGACGCAGAACCCGCTCACACCGCCAGGTAGGCGACCGCGTCCAGCATGCGATCGGCCGCCGCGCGCAGCTCCGGCACGCCCGGGCCGGCCCGCAGCACCTCGCGGGCCACCGCCGGCAACAACTGGCCGGGTTCCGCCCCGCCCAGCCCCGCCAGCGCCTCGGGCCGCCCGCCCTGGACGCCGAGCCCGGGCACCAGCACCGGGCCGCCCAGGGCGCTCAGATCGGGCGCCTGCAAGACCGTCGCGCCGACGACCACCCCCACGTATCCCGGCCCGGATCCGGTGGCGGACCGATTCACCACCGCCGCCTGGTCGACGACCAGCTGGGCCACCGTGCGGCCGTCGAAGGCGGCGCGCTGCACGGTCGCCCCCTCCGGGTTGGAGGTGGCCGCCAGCACGAACACCCCGCGGTCGTGCGCCGCGGCGGCTTCCAGCAGCGGCCGCAGTGAGCCGAACCCCAGATATGGCGTGGCCGTCACCGCGTCGGCGGCCAGCGGCGAATCACCCGCCCAGGCGGCGGCGTAGGCCGCCATCGTGGTGCCGATGTCGCCGCGTTTGGCGTCGGCCAGCACCAGCACCCCGGCCGACCGCAGCGCCGCGATGGTGCGTTCCAGCACCGCGAATCCGGCGGCGCCGTACGCCTCGAAGAACGCGACCTGGGGTTTGACGACCGCGTAGCCGGAGAACGCCTCGATGCAGATGTCGCAGAACGCGGCCACCCCGTCGGCGGTGGTGGGCAGGCCCCAGGCGCGCAGCAGCTCGGGATGCGGGTCGATGCCCACGCACAGCGGCCCGCGCTCCGCTTTCGCGGCGGCCAGCCGGACGCCGAAGCCGGTCACCGGTGCCTGCTACCAGGCAGGCCGCCCTGGCCGATCTGGCTGTGCAGCTCTTGCAGGCTGCGCACGCCGATGTCGCCGCGGATGCCCGCCTCGATGCCCTGGACGGCGGCCGAGGCGCCCTGCACGGTGGTGACACACGGGATATTGACCGACACTGCGGCCGAACGGATTTCGTAGCCGTCGATGCGTGGCCCGGAGTTGCCGTAGGGCGTGTTGATGACCATGTCGACCTCGCCGGCCTTGATCGCGTCCACCGCGGACTCCGCGGGTCGGCCCGGCTGCGGCTCCTCGAAGTGCTTGCGTACCTCGTCGCACGGAATCCCGTTGCGGCGCAACATCTCCGCTGTCCCCTCGGTGGCCAGCACGCGGAAACCCAGGTCGGCCAGCCGCTTGACGGGGAACACCAGCGAGCGCTTGTCGCGGTTGGCCACCGACACGAAGATGGTGCCCTGGGCGGGCAGCGACCCGTACGCCGCGGTCTGGCTCTTGGCGAAGGCGCTGCCGAAGTCGCGGTCAATTCCCATCACCTCGCCGGTGGATTTCATCTCCGGGCCCAGCAGCGAATCGATGCCCGAGCCGTCCGCCCGGCGGAACCGGTGGAACGGCAGCACCGCCTCCTTGACCGCGATCGGGGCGTTCTGCGCCGCGTGGGCGCCGTCGCCGGACGCCGCAAGCAACCCCTCCTCGCGCAGCTGGGAAATCTTGGCGCCCAACATGACCCGGGCGCAGGCCTTGGCGAGCGGGATCGCGGTGGCCTTGGACACGAACGGCACCGTGCGGCTGGCGCGCGGGTTGGCCTCCAGGACGTAGAGCACGTCGTCCTTGAGCGCGTACTGCACGTTGAGCAGTCCCACGACACCGATGCCGTGCGCGATGGCCTCGGTCGCCCGGCGCACCTTCTCGATGTCGCTGCGGCCCAGCGTCACCGGCGGCAGGGCGCACGCCGAGTCGCCGGAGTGGATGCCGGCCTCCTCGATGTGCTCCATGATGCCGCCGATGTACACCTCGGTGCCGTCGCACAGCGCGTCCACGTCGATCTCCACCGCGTCCTCGAGGAAGCGGTCGACGAGCACCGGGTGCTCGGGCGAGAGCTCGGTGGCCCGGGTGATGTAGCCGCGCAGCGTCTCCTCGTCGTAGACGATCTCCATGCCCCGGCCGCCCAGCACGTAGGACGGCCGCACCAGCACCGGGTAGCCGATGTCTTCGGCGATCCGCCGGGCGTGGTCGAAAGTGGTTGCCATGCCGTACTTCGGCGCGGGCAGGCCGGCGGTGGTGAGCACGTCGCCGAAGGCGCCGCGGTCCTCGGCCAGGTCGATGGCCTCCGGCGGGGTGCCGACGATCGGTACGCCCGCGTCGGCCAGGCGCTGCGCCAGCCCGAGCGGGGTTTGGCCGCCGAGCTGCACGATCACCCCGACCACGCCCGGTCCGTCACCGGCGGACTGCTGCTCGGCGCGGAACACCTCGAGGACGTCCTCGAAGGTCAGCGGCTCGAAGTAGAGCCGGTCGGCGGTGTCATAGTCGGTGGACACCGTCTCCGGGTTGCAGTTGACCATCACCGTCTCGAAACCGGCCTGCGACAACGTCGTTGCGGCGTGCACGCAGCTGTAGTCGAATTCGATGCCCTGGCCGATGCGGTTGGGTCCCGATCCGAGGATCAGCACCTTGGGCTTCTCGGTCTGCGGCGCCACCTCGGTCTCGGCGGCGGGGTCCAACTCGTAGCTGCTGTAGTGGTACGGCGTCTTGGCCTCGAACTCCGCCGCGCAGGTGTCGACGGTCTTGTACACCGGGTGCACGCCGAGGCGCTCGCGCAGCGAGCGCACCCCGTTCTCGCCGGCCAATTCGGGGCGCAGCGCGGCGATCTGGCGGTCCGACAGCCCGCTGTGCTTGGCCTGGCGCAGCAGGTCGGCGTCGAGCACCGGGGCGGCGATCAGCTCCGCGCGCAGCTCGATCAGCTCGCCGATCTGCGCCACGAACCACGGGTCGACGCCGCTGGCCTCGGCGACCCGCTCCACCGACGCGCCCAGCCGCAGCGCCAGCTCGATGTCGTAGAGCCGGCCCTCGGTCGGGGTGCGCAGCCGGTCGAGCACCTCACCGACGTCGCCGTCCGGGTCCGGCTTGGTCCAAAAACCCGCGCGGGTGGTTTCCAGGGACCGCATCACCTTGCCGAGCGCCTCAATGAAGTTGCGGCCCAACGACATCGCCTCGCCGACGGACTTCATGGTGGTGGTCAGGGTGGGGTCGGCGCCGGGGAATTTCTCGAACGCGAAGCGGGGCGCCTTGACCACCACGTAGTCCAGCGTGGGCTCGAAGCAGGCGGGCGTCTCCTTGGTGATGTCGTTGACGATCTCGTCGAGGGTGTACCCGATGGCGAGCTTGGCGGCGATCTTGGCGATCGGGAAGCCGGTGGCCTTAGAGGCCAGCGCGCTGGACCGCGACACCCGCGGGTTCATCTCGATGACGATCAGCCGGCCGTCGACCGGGTTGATCGCGAACTGGATGTTGCAGCCGCCGGTGTCCACCCCGACCTCGCGCAGGATCGCGATGCCCAGGTCCCGCATCCGCTGGTATTCGCGGTCGGTCAGCGTCATCGCCGGCGCGACGGTGACCGAGTCGCCGGTGTGCACGCCCATGGGATCGAAGTTCTCGATCGAGCAGACGACGACCACGTTGTCGTTGCCGTCGCGCATCAGCTCGAGCTCGAATTCCTTCCAGCCGTAGATCGATTCCTCGATCAGCACGTTGGCGCTCGGGCTCTCGGCCAAGCCTGCGCCGGCCATCCGGTCGACCTCTTCGACGGATCGCGCCATGCCGGACCCCAGCCCGCCCATCGTGAAGCTGGGCCGCACCACGACCGGCAGCCCGAGTTCCTCGACGGTCTCGCGGACCTCCTCCATCGTGAAACAGACTCGGCTGCGGGCGGATTCACCGCCTACCTTGGCGACGATGTCCTTGAACATCTGCCGGTCCTCGCCGCGCTGGATGGCGTCGATGTCGGCGCCGATGAGCTCGACGCCGTGCCGCTCGAGCGCCCCGTTTTCGTGCAGCGCGACCGCCGTGTTCAGCGCGGTCTGCCCGCCCAGCGTGGCCAGCAACGCGTCGATCTTGTTGCCGCGCTCGGCCTGCTGGGCGATCACCTTCTCGACGAAGGCGGCGGTGATCGGCTCGACGTAGGTGTGGTCGGCGTATTCCGGGTCGGTCATGATGGTGGCCGGGTTGGAGTTGATCAGGCTGACCTCCAGGCCCTCCGCACGCAGCACCCGGCAGGCCTGGGTTCCCGAGTAGTCGAACTCGGCGGCCTGCCCGATGACGATCGGCCCGGAGCCGATCACCAGCACGTGACGCAAGTCGGTACGACGCGGCACTACCGCCCCTTTCCGCGGTTTGGGGCCGCCATCAGGTCGATGAATTGGTCGAACAAATACTCCGCATCGTGCGGACCCGCCGCGGCCTCCGGGTGATACTGCACCGAGAACGCCTGCCCGTCGGCGAGTTTGACGCCCTCGACCACTCCGTCGTTGGCGCAGGTGTGGCTGACGATCGCTTGGCCGAACGGCGTGTCGAAGGACTGGCCGGCCTCTCCCTCGAGCGCGAAGCCGTGGTTTTGTGCGGTGACCGCCACCCGCCCGGTGGCGTGGTCGATCACCGGGATGTTGATGCCGCGGTGACCGAATACCAGCTTGTAGGTGGACAACCCCAGCGCCCGGCCCAGGATCTGGTTGCCGAAGCAGATGCCGAACAACGGGATTCCGGCGCCCAGCACCTTGCGGGTGACCTCGACGACGTGATCGGCGGTGGCGGGGTCGCCCGGGCCGTTGGACAAGAACACCCCGTCGGGCTTGATGTCGGCGATCTGGTCGTAGGTCGCCGAGGACGCCAGCACATGGGTCCGGACGCCGCGGCGGGCGAAGTTGCGCGGCGTGTTCGTCTTGATGCCCAGGTCCAGCGCGGCCACCGTAAACCGCGGTGCCCCTTCGGGTTCCACGATGTAGTTGTCGGGCGTGCTGACCTCGCCGGCCAGGTCGGCGCCCAGCATCGACTGCTGGCCCCGCACCCGCGCCAGCAATTCGTCCACCTCGGCGAGCGCGTCGCCGGAGAACACGCCCGCCTTCATCGAGCCGCGGGTGCGCAGATGGCGCACCACCGCGCGGGTGTCGATGCCGGCGATGCCGACGATGTGCTGGCGGACCAGCTCGTCCTCCAGGGTTCCGGTGGCCCGCCAGCTGGACGGGCGCGGCGACGGGTCGCGCACCGCGTAGCCGGCGACCCAGATCCTGTCACCGCGGCTCTCGGCGTCCTCGCCGTTCCAGCCGGTGTTGCCGATCTGCGGCGCGGTGGCCACCACGATCTGCCGGTGGTAACTGGGATCGGTCAGCGTCTCCTGGTAGCCGGACATGCCGGTGGAAAACACGGCCTCGCCCAGTGTTTGGCCGATTTTGCCGAACGGCGTGCCGGTGAAGACGCGGCCGTCCTCGAGTACCAATTGCGCTTTAGTCATCAGCGCCGCTCCTCTTCATGATGCGATTCGAGCCAGACGTCGTAATCGGCGCGGCTGTTCGCCCGGAACCCGGTGTCGATCTCGACGCCCGAGGGCAGCCGCCAGCGGATCGCCAGAATCCCGATCCGGCCGGTCATCCGGCGCTCCATGCGGATCTCGGTGATCGAGTCTCGGGGAATCCAAATCGGTTGGGCCCGTCGGCGTTCCACCATGATGCCCCCGGCATACCGGGTCAACACCGCCTTGCTGCGGAAACCGAGGTCGCCGGCCGCGATCCGCTCGTGCCAGCCCGGCGCCATCATGGACCCGCAGTAGTGGCCGCGGGTGCTGATCGTGGCCGCCCCGACGTGGTCCGGGATCTCGGGCAGCGCGCCGATCAGCTCCGCCTGTTGCTGTGAGCGGCGCTGCCAGGTCCGCATCATCAGCTGGATGACCACCGTGATGACGACCACCACCACGGCGGCGAAGATCAGCGACCCCACCAGGGTGGCGGAGTTCATGCGCGCCGCTCCTTCTCATCGCTTCGCTCTGCATCGTCACCGGCGCGATTCATGCCGGCGACTTCCCGTCTCGGGCGGTGACCTTGCCGCGCAGCAGCGTGGCGGTCACGGTGGCGGGCAGGGTCATCGCCTCGTAGGGCGTGTTGCCCGAGCGGCTGGCCAGCTCCGACCCGGTGACGGTCCACGAGGCCGTGGGATCTACCACCGTGAGGTTGGCGGGCTCCCCCACCTCCAGCGGCCGGCCGTGGTCGGGCAGGCCCACGATGCGGGCGGGGTTTTCGCTCATCACCCGGGCAACGTCCCGCCAGGTCAGCAACCCCGGGGTGACCATCGTGTGCACCACGATCGACAGCGCCGTCTGCAGTCCCAGCATGCCCGGCCGCGCCGCGGAGAACTCCACGCACTTCTCGTGCTCGGCGTGCGGCGCGTGATCGGTGGCCACACAGTCGATGACACCGTCGGCCAGCGCCTGGCGCAACGCCACCGCGTCGGCCGCCTCGCGCAGCGGTGGGTTGACGCGGTTTTGCCCGTCGTAACTGGTCAGCCTGCTGT
This sequence comes from Mycobacterium sp. 1245801.1, assembly GCF_001673055.1. NCBI lineage: Bacteria > Bacillati > Actinomycetota > Actinomycetes > Mycobacteriales > Mycobacteriaceae > Mycobacterium > Mycobacterium sp. 1245801.1. Next base: position 17,137 of record NZ_LZKY01000296.1, on the reverse strand, counting down.
CGTCGAGCATCAGGTGGTGCGGGGTGACCTCGGCGGTGATCGAGATCCCTTGCTGCTTGGCCCATTTCACGATCTCGACGGTGCCAGCGGTGGAGGCGTGGCAGATGTGTACCCGCGCGCCGGCGTCGCGGGCCAGCAGCGCGTCGCGGGCCACGATCGACTCCTCGGCCGCCCTGGGCCAGCCCGCCAGGCCCAACCGGGCCGCGGTGGGGCCCTCGTGGGCGACGGCGCCGACCGTCAGCCGCGGCTCCTCGGCGTGCTGGGCGATGAGCACGCCCAGCCCGGTGGCGTATTCCAGGGCGCGGCGCATCACCAGCGGGTCGTGCACGCAGATGCCGTCGTCGGAGAACATCCGCACCTGCGCGGCCCCGGCCGCCATCATGCCCATCTCGGTGAGCTCTTTGCCGGCCAGCCCGACGGTGACGGCGCCAACCGGGTGCACGTCGACCAGGCCGACCTGCTGCCCGCGGTGCCAGACGTGGTCGGTGACCACCGGGCTGTCGGCGACCGGGTTCGTGTTGGCCATCGCGAACACCGCGGTGTAACCACCCAAAGCGGCTGCGGCCGAGCCGGTTTCGATATCTTCGGTGTATTCACGCCCCGGTTCGCGCAGGTGGGTGTGCAAGTCCACCAGGCCGGGCAACAGCACCTGACCGGTGGCGTCGATGACGTCCAGGTCCTTTCCGACGCCTCCGGCCTCGGCCAACTTGGGCCCGATGTCGATGATCTGGCCGTCGTCGATCAGGACGTCGACGCGATCGCCCTCGCCGTACAACAGCACCCCGCGCAGCAGCACGCTCACGCTACACCCTCTTCACCCGAATTCTCCGCCGTCTCGGTGCCGACCAGCAGGTGAAACAGCACCGCCATCCGCACATGCACGCCATTGGAAACCTGTTGCAGCACAGCCGATTGCGACGAGTCGGCCACCGAGGAGGCGATCTCCATGCCACGCAGCATCGGCCCCGGGTGCAGCACCACGGCGTGGCCGGGCAGCAGCGCCTGGCGGCGGTCGGAAAGCCCGTAGAGGGAGGAATATTCGCGCACCGACGGGAAGAACCCGCCGTTCATCCGCTCGGCCTGGACCCGCAGCATCAGCACCGCGTCGGCGGCGGGTAGCTCGGCGTCGAAGTCGTTCGACACGGTGACCGGCCAGCCCTCGACGCCGACCGGCAGCAGCGTGGGCGGCGCCACCAGGACCACCTCGGCGCCCAGGGTCGCCAGCAGCATCACGTTGGAGCGGGCGACCCGGCTGTGCAGGATGTCGCCCACGATCACGATGCGACGGCCTTCGATGCCGCCGAGCCGTTGGCGAATGGTGAGCGCGTCCAGCAGCGCCTGGGTCGGGTGCTCGTGGGTGCCGTCGCCGGCGTTGATGACCGACGGTCCCCCACTGTCTCCGGCGGCGTTCGCGCCGGTCCACTCGGCGAGCAGGTGCGCGGCGCCGGACGCCGGGTGCCGGATGATCAGCGCGTCGGCGCCGGCGGCGCGCAGCGTGAACGCGGTGTCGCGCAGCGACTCTCCCTTGCCCACCGACGATCCCGACGCGCTGACGTTGATCACGTCGGCGCTCATCCACTTGCCGGCCACCTCGAAGGACACCCGGGTGCGGGTCGAGTTCTCGTAGAACATCGTGACGATGGTGCGGCCACGCAGCGTCGGCAGCTTCTTGATCTCGCGGCCCACCAGCGCCTGGGCGAACCGGTCGGCGTCATCGAGGATCGCGGTGGCGTCGTCGCGGCTCAGGTCGCCGGCGGCCAGCAGATGGCGCGTCATCGTGAGATCACCACCCCGTCGTCGCCGTCGCTCTCCCGCAGCAGCACGTGCACGCTCTCCCCGCGCGAGGTCGGGACGTTCTTGCCCACGTAGTCGGCGCGCAGCGGCAGTTCGCGGTGGCCACGGTCGACCAGCACCGCTAGCTGCACCACCCGCGGCCGGCCCACGTCGCGCAGCGCGTCCAGCGCGGCACGTACCGAGCGGCCGGAAAACAGGACGTCGTCGACCAGGATCACCAACGCGTCATCGATGCCGCCGGCCGGAATCGACGTGGCCTCCAGCGGTCGCGGCGGCTTCTGCATCAGGTCGTCGCGATAGAGGGTGATGTCCAGGGCGCCGTGGCCCACCTCGACACCGCTGTATTCGCCGATGTTGGCGGCGAGCCGCTTGGCGAGAATCACACCGCGGGTCGGGATGCCCAGCAGCACCACCCGTGGTGCGTCGGGACCGTCCAGCGCGGTCTTTTCGATGATCTGATGCGCAATGCGGGAAATGGTGCGGCCCACGTCGGCCGCCGACATCAACTCCCGGGAATCGCCGCCCTTGAGACCGGGGAAGCCGGTGTCGCCCGCAGCACCCATACGAAACTTGACCTCCTTCTCCGCCTCGCCGGACGGATCGTTAAAGGATGTCGACTGCACGGCAGCGTAGCACTTATTTTGCCGGTGACGGCGCGAGGCACCTGCCGTGCCGATCGACGGCAGCCTACTGCGCGGGCGGAGGCGGCGGTGGCGGCGGAGCAGGCCAGGTGCGACGCGGCGGGATCTGCCCGCAATCGAGTCCGTACCCGGCCGCGGATGTACAGACGCTTTTGTTCCGCGGCCGGTTGTCGGTGGGCGGACTATTGTCGAAAGTATGTTCGAATCCTCGGAGGAAGCCGCGTTGCTGGCGCGGATCGCCGCGCAGGAGCGCGCCAAGTCGGCGGCCGCGGCGGACCAGGCTCGGGCGGCCGCAGCCCTCGACGCACTGCGCCGTGCGAACGAGGCGGCCGCCGGAGTGCCGGTCGCCCAGCGCGGCCGCGGAGTAGCCAGCGAGATCGCCTTGGCGCGACACGATTCCCCCGCCCGGGGCGGCAGACATCTCGGATTCGCGAAGGCGTTGGTTCACGAGATGCCCCACACCCTGGCCGCCCTCGAGAGCGGGCGATTGTCCGAATGGCGGGCCACCCTGATCGTTCGTGAGTCGGCTTGCCTGGACGTCGAGGACCGCCGCGCCCTGGACGCCGAACTGTGTGGCGACGGATCCTCGTTGGACGGGATGGGCGACGCGCGAATAGCCGCGGCCGCCCGGGCGATCGCCTATCGGCTCAATGCGCAGGCGGTGGTCGATCGTGCCGCCAAGGCCGAATCCGAACGCACAGTGACGATCCGGCCGGCCCCGGACACGATGACATGGGTGTCGGCATTACTGCCCGTAGCACAGGGCGTTTCGGTCTACGCGGCACTCAAGCGCGCCGCCGACACCACCGTCGATCAACGCTCGCGTGGCCAGGTGATGGCCGACACGCTGGTTGAGCGGGTTACCGGGTGCCCCGCCGAGGTCGCCCAGCCGGTAGCGGTCAACCTGGTCATCTCCGACGAATCGCTGTTCGGCGCTGCACCAACCGCGGCGAACGTCGACGGGTATGGCCCGATCCCCGCGGCCGTAGCCCGCCAACTCGTGAACGGTGCAGTGCTCGACCCCCGGTCCCGCGCCACGCTGCGCCGGCTCTACCGACATCCGCGCTCGGGGGCCCTGGTGGCGATGGAATCGCGGACGCGGCGTTTCCCGAAGAGCCTGGCCACCTTTATCGGGTTTCGCGATGGCCGCTGTCGCACCCCGTACTGCGATGCGCCCATCCGCCACCGCGACCACGCCAGGCCGCATCGTCGCGGTGGGTTGACGAGTGCGGCCAATGGGTTGGGCTTGTGTGAACGTTGCAACTACGTCAAGGAAGTTCCCGGTTGGCGCGTCGCGGCGGAAACCGACGAAAACGGTTTGCATACAGCAGTTTTCATTACGCCAACCGGCATGCACTATCGCTCCGGCGCGCCACCGGCATCCGGGCCGTTCGGGGTGGAACTCAGTGAGCTGGAAATCAGGATCGGCGTCCACCTGGCCGATCTCCACGCCGCCTAGCTGAGGCCCGCCGGCTTTTCCGGCTCGCAACGCGGGATACCAGAGCGCCCAAGGACGGCTATGCCGACTAGTCGACGTCTGCCTCATTCTTGGCCAGGCGTTGCGCGGTCAGGCCGGCATGCGCGATGCGGCGCAGTGCCGCGAGGATCGGCTCATAGAAGATAGTTCCGAGCACGGCGTATTCGATTGCTGCCGCCGGCGGTTCCAGCGGCATCTGCTCGATGTCGTAAGCGGCGATGGCACTGATATGTGGCGCGTACGCGCGCAGGCGATCCTCGGTCATCGGAACGCCCGCAGCCTGCGCGTCGGCAAGCGCGCGGTCAAGCTGCGCTACCGCGGGAAGATCGTCGGGCACCTCGAAGTCAAGCGCTGACAACGCGGCCCGAGCCCGGGGGCAGTCGCCATCGCTTGCGGCTTGGGTGGGGCGCGAAAGCGCCGCTGTCGCAGCGCCCAGCGTCGCGAAAAGCGACCGGCCCGGGTTGTCGATGAGTTCGACGACCGACCTGATCTGGGAGATCGCAAGACCGAGCGCGGACAGCGCCCTGATCAGCGCGATCCGTCGGACGTGCCGTTCGTCGTAGTGGGCGCGGGTCGAGCTGACTGCGTGGCCTGGCATCAGCACGTTCTCGCGTAGGTAGAACTTGATCGTCGGCACCGACACATGGGTGCGACTCGCCAGCTCCGACATCAGCACGGAAGCGCTCCTTGAAGAAGTCCTGCCACAACATCTTGACATTAGATACTTCGATTATCCAGTATTGGATAGTAGAAATATCTAATCGAACAATACGATTTCAGGAAGCTATTATGAGCACCTCGCTGATCACTCCCTTCATGAGCATCACGGTGGGGGCCACCATCATCTCGGTCGTCACCATCGCGTCCGGCGGCGCCTTCTTGCTGCGCGTGGTCACCGGAAATCACGAGGCCAACGGCCTGCAGAAGTCGTTTTTCCGAGCGGGCCATGCGCACGCCGGTGTGCTCGTGATGCTGGGCCTACTGCTGTCGGTGGTCGGCAACGCCGCGGGGGCGAGCCCCGCTGTGGCCAACGGCGGAGCGATCGCCGTGCTGCTGGCCGCCATCATGATGCCCGCGGGATTCTTCCTGTCGGTGCTCGGCCGCAACCCGGCGCGCCCGAACCGGATGATCGCGAGCGTGTGGCTCGGCGCGACGCTGCTGATTGCGGGTGTACTCACGTCCGGGGTGGCCACCCTCATCGCGGGAATCGACCGAATCTGAGGACCGCCCGGCCCGCCCGCTACCCTGACCAGGTGAATCGCTCGACCCGCTCGAACCTCACAGGCAATGCCGCCTCCATCCGCGAAGTGTGCGACGCCGGCCTGCTCGCCGGCGCGGTCACCATGGTCTGGCAGCGCGGAGAACTCCTGCAAGTCAACGAGATCGGCTACCGCGACGTGGATGCGGGGCTGCCGATGCAGCGCGACACGCTGTTTCGCATCGCGTCGATGACCAAGCCGGTGACGGTCGCGACGGTGATGAGCCTGGTCGACGAGGGCAAGCTGACGCTGAAGGATCCCGTGACCCGGTGGGCGCCGGAGCTGGCCGACCTGCGGGTGCTCGACGATCCGCACGGCCCGCTGGACCGCACCCACCCGGTGAACCGCGCCATCTTGATCGAGGATCTGCTCACCCACACCAGCGGCCTGGCCTACGGCTTCTCGGTGTCCGGGCCGATCGCCAAGGCTTATATGCGGCTGCCGTTCAACCAGGGCCCGGACGCCTGGCTGGCCGCGCTGGCCAAGCTGCCGCTGGTGCATCAGCCCGGGGACCGGGTCACCTACAGCCATTCCATCGACCTGCTGGGCGTCATCGCCGCCCGCATCGAGGACAAGCCGTTCCACCAGGTGCTCGACGAACGAATCCTGGGCCCCGCGGGCATGACGGACACCGGGTTCTTCGTCTCGCCCGAGGCGCGGCGCCGCGCGGCGACCATGTATCGGCTCGACGAGCACAGCCGGCTGCAGCACGGCGTGATGGGGCCGCCGCACATCACCCCGCCCTCGTTCTGCAACGCCGGCGGCGGATTGTGGTCCAGCGCCGACGATTACCTGCGATTCGTCCGGATGCTGCTCGGCGACGGGACACTCGACGGCGTGCGGGTGCTGTCGGAAGAATCCGTCCGGCTGATGCGCACCGACCGGCTCACCGACGAACAGAAGCGGCACAACTTCCTGGGTGCACCCTATTGGGTCGGCCGCGGCTTCGGGTTGAACCTGTCGGTGGTGACCGATCCGGCCAAGAGCGCACCGCTTTTGGGGCCGGGCGGTCTGGGCACCTTCAGCTGGCCCGGCGCGTACGGGACCTGGTGGCAGGCGGACCCCGACGCGGATCTGATCCTGCTCTACCTCATCCAGAATCTGCCCGACCTGACCGTCGATGCCGCCACCGCCGTCGCCGGCAACACGTCGCTGGCCAAACTGCGCACGGCGCAACCACGATTCGTCCGCAACACCTACCGCGCCCTCGGCCTTTAAAGTCACATCGCGATGCCCGAATATCCACCCGACCGCATCAGCGGGCCGCGGCTGTCGCTGCGGCCGCCTACGCTCGACGATGCCGGGGCGCTGTTCCAGCGGGTCGCCCGCGATCCACAGGTCACCAAGTATCTGCTGTGGGCGCCGCACCCCGACGTGGCCGCCACGCGGCGGGTGATCACCGAGAAACTGAACACCAGCGCGGACGAGAAGACCTGGGTGATCGAGTCGCGGCACCGCGGCGAGGTGATCGGGTTGGCCAGCTGCCGGCGCTCCGCGCCGCACTCGGTCGAGGTCGGCTACTGCCTGGGCCGCCGCTGGTGGGGAAAGGGGTTGATGTCCGAGGTGCTCGGCATGCTGCTCGCCGCCCTCGACGCCGACCGCGAGGTGTATCGGGTGTGGGCCACCTGCAGCGTGGACAACACGCGCTCGGCGCGACTGCTCGAGCACGCCGGCTTCTTCCTGGAGGGGCGGCTGGCCCGGCACGCGGTCTACCCGACCATGGGGCCCGAGCCCCAGGACAGCCTGCTCTACGCCAAGATTCTGCGCTGACTAGCTGTGCTGCACCGCGCCGTCGAGTTCGAGCGCGCGGCGCGCGTAGGCCCGCACGTCGGCGTCGCCGTCCTTGAGCGCGATGCCCAGCGCGTCCCGGGCGGCGGGCTCGCCGGCCCACCGGGTCAGGCTCAGCACGGCCGCCTTGCGCACGTCCAGATGGGCGTCACCGAGCGCCTCAGCCAGCTGCGGAACCGCGAAGTCGACCGGCGCGCCGCCCAGGGCGCGCGCCGCGCCTTCCCGCACCTGCCAGGCCGGCGCCCGCAGCGCCTGCTTGATGGCGGCGTAATCCTCTTCGCCACAACCCAATTGGCCCAACGCCGCCAGCGCGGCCGCCCGAACCAACGGGTCGGAGTCGGCGACGAGCCGGCGCACAGCCCCGGTCGCCGGGGCCGCCGCCCCCCTCAGCGTCGCCAGCCCGGCCGCCGCCGCGATGCGGACTTCCCGGTTCTCGTCGTCGGCGGCGGCGACCACGCCAGCCACGTCGTCGACGGACACCAGCGCGCGCACCGCCTCGATGCGCACCCGATGATCGACGTCCTCGAGGGCGCGACGGTATTGCCCGGCGTCGCCGGCCCGGCGGGCGGCCAGCACGTACACCGCCGCGGCCCGCACCACCCGATCGCCCGAATCCAGGTGCCGCCGCACGCTTTCCGGCTCCGGCAGCACCTCGACCAGCTCGCGGATGCCGTCGGCGCTGGTCAGTCGGACTCCCGCGTCGTCGTCGCTCAGCGCGGCGACCAGCGCCGGCGCGTACCCGTCGGGGATGTGCTCGGTCAACGTCGACACCGCGGTGCGGCGCACCCCGGGATCCGCGTCGGCGAGATAGGGGCCGAGGTCGGCCATCGTGGGCTCCTCGAGCGCCAGCACCTCGGCGATGCGCGGCGAGGGCGGCTCGAATGTCGTGCTGGCCGAGTTGATTCGGGACACCGCGGTGGCCGGCGCTTGCCCGCCGACCAGCGGCGGCTGCTCCACCGGGTACACCGTCTGGTCGGTGGGCGGCAGGCCGTCCAGCTCCGGGACGGGCACGAAGTAGGGCGCCACCGGCCGCTTGAGGAACACCATCTCGCCGTGGTCGTCCTTGCGCAGGTTGAGGTGATAACCCCATTGATTGTCGTCGCGGCCCGGCAGGTCGGCGCGGTCGTGGTACAGCCCCCAGCGCGATTCGGTGCGGGTGTGCGACGATCGGGCGGCCATCTCGGCGCAGTCCCGGATGAACGACACCTCGACCGCGCGCATCAGCTCGTGCGGATTGCGGGCGCCCATCTCGGCGATCTCGGCGCTCATCCGCTCGAAGGTGCGGATGGCCAGCGACAGCTTGGCCCCGGTCTTGGGGGGTGCGACGTAATCGTTGACGAAGCGACGCAGCTTGTATTCGACCTGCGGCTGCGGCGGTCCGTCCGGATGGCGCAGCGGGCGGTAGATCAGCTCGTGCGCCTCACGCACCTGATCCTCCGGAAGCTGTTGCGGCGCAGCCACTTCGGTCAGCGCCGAGGCGGCGTGCGTGCCGGCCAGATCGCCGAAGACGAACGCACCGATCATGTAGTTGTGCGGGACGCAGGCCATGTCGCCGGCGGCATACAGCCCGGGCACCGTGGTGCGGGCGTGCTCGTCGACCCACACCCCCGACGCGGAATGCCCACTGCACAAGCCGATTTCGGAGATGTGCATCTCGATGTCGTGGGTGCGGTAGTCATGACCGCGGTTGGCGTGGAAGGTGCCCCGGGTCGGCCGCTCGGTGGTGTGCAGGATGTTTTCCAGCGCGGTCAGCGTCTCGTCGGGCAGGTGCGACACCTTGAGATAGATGGGCCCGCGCGCGGAGTCGATCTCGCTCTTGACCTCGGCCATCATCTGCCCCGACCAGTAGTCGGAGTCGACGAACCGCTCGCCGTGCGCGTTGACCTGGTAGCCGCCAAAGGGATTCGCCACGTACGCACACGCCGGGCCGTTGTAGTCCTTGATCAGTGGGTTGACCTGGAAGCATTCGATGCCCGAGAGTTCCGCGCCTGCGTGGTAGGCCATCGAGTAGCCGTCGCCGGCGTTGGTCGGGTTCTCGTAGGTGCCGTACAGGTAGCCCGAGGCGGGCAGGCCGAGCCGGCCGCACGCGCCGGTGGCCAGGATGACCGCCTTGGCGCCGACCGTGACGAATTCCCCGGTGCGCGTGTTCAGCGCCGCCGCACCGACCGCGCGCCCGCCGTCCACCAACACCCGGACCGGCATCAGCCGGTTCTCGATCTGGATCTTCTCGCGCATCGACCGCTGCCGCAGCACGCGATACAGCGCCTTCTTGACGTCCTTGCCTTCGGGCATGGGCAGCACGTAGGAGCCCGAGCGGTGCACCCGGCGCACGGCGTATTCGCCGTGCTCGTTCTTCTCGAACTTCACGCCGTAGCGCTCCAGCCGCTGCACCATCGCGAACCCGCGGGTGGCGGTCTGATACACGGTGCGCTGGTTGACGATTCCGTCGTTGGCGCGGGTGATCTCGGCGACGTAGTCCTCCGGTTCGGCCTTGCCGGGGATCACCGCGTTGTTCACCCCGTCCATGCCCATCGCCAGGGCGCCGGAATGGCGCACGTGGGCCTTCTCCAGCAGCAGCACCTGCGCGCCGTTCTCGGCCGCCGACAGCGCGGCCATGGTGCCCGCGGTGCCACCGCCGATGACGAGCACGTCACAGTCGAGCCGGATGGGGGTCGCCGGGTCGGGAATCTGCATCATGCCGCCACCGCCGAGTGATCCAGCGCCGCAATGACTTCGGCGCGCAGCGCGGCGCGCTGCCGATCGACGCGCGGCTCCGGCACGTCGACCAGGGTGCGCAGCGGCTGACCGGCCTTGCCCAGCACGGCGATTCGATCGCCCAGCAGCAGCGCCTCGTCGACGTCGTGGGTGACGAACACGATCGTCGTCGGATGGGCACGCCAGGTGTCGATCAGCAGCCGCTGCATGGCCGTGCGGGTCTGGGTGTCCAGCGCGCCGAACGGCTCGTCCATCATCACCGCGCGCGGCGCCCCGGCCAGCCCGCGGGCCAGCTGGACGCGCTGGCGCATGCCGCCGGACAGGCTCTTGGGCAGATAGTCGCCGAAACCGGTCAGCCCCAGCTCGGCGATCCAGCGGTCCGCCTCGGCGCGCCGCCCGGCGCGGGAGACGCCGCGCAGCCGCAGGGCCAACTCGATGTTGGAGCGCACGGTGCGCCAGGGCAGCAGCGCGTTGTCCTGGAACACCATGCCCCGGTCGCCCGAGGTGGTCGTCACCTCGTCGCCGTCGGCCACGATCCGGCCCGCGTCGGGCCGCAGCAGCCCCGCCAGGGCCCGCAGCACCGTCGACTTGCCGCAGCCCGAAGGACCGGTGAGCACCAGGATCTCCCCCGGGCGCACCGTCAGGCTCAGCCCGTCGATCACGGGTTCTCCGGTGTAGGACAAGCGAACCCGATCCAGTTCCAGGCTCACTGGGGCTTGTTTGAGGGCTTGTTCGAGAGTCATCGCTGCTCCTCCTCCGCTCGCGGCAGCCAACTGGTCACCCGACGGCCCACGACCTCGACGGCCGCCGCTGTCGCGAAACCCAGCACGCCGATGGTGATGATGCCGACGAACACCTGGGGATAGGCCAGCACGGTGTAGTCCTGCCAGGTGCGATAGCCGATCCCGAGCCGGCCCGAGATCATCTCGGCGGAGATCACGCAGATCCACGCCACGCCCATGCCGACCGACAGGCCGCCGAACACCCCCGGCAGGATGCCCGGCAACACCACCTGCTTGAGCACGTCCCACCGGCCGCCGCCCAGGGTGCGCACCGAGTCCTCCCACAGCGTGGGCAGCGCGCGCACCGCGTGCCGGGTGCTGACCAGGATCGGGAAGTACGCCGCGAGGAAGGTGATGAACACGATGCCCGCCTCGTCGGTCGGGAACAGCAGGATCGCCACGGGCACCATCGCGATGGCCGGGACGGGCCGGACCAGCTCGGTCAGCGGGCCGAAAGTGTTGGCGACCAACCGGGATCGGCCCAGCAGCACCCCCGTCGCGACGCCGACCACCGCGGCCAGGCCGAAGCCGGTGAGGATGCGGATCAGCGACTGCGCCAGGTCAAGCCAGTACTCGGAAGTCCCGAGCCGGCGGCCCAGCGCGTGCACGATCTCGGTGACGGTGGGCAGCGTGTCGAAGCGCAGCAGCAGCCGGACCTTGTCGGCGGTGAGCAGCTGCCACAACCCGATCGCGACCACCACCGACACGAGCCGAAGCAGCCGCCACTGCCACGGCGAGCCGGCGCGCCGCGGGGTGGCCGCCGCCGGGACCGTGTCGACGACCTGCGCGGACACCGGGGCTGCCGGGTCGCCGGTCAGATAGGCAGTCATACCGAACCTCCAAGGGCCTGTTCGTAATTCACGATGGTGCCGCCAGGGTGCGCGGCGAGGTAACGATGCGCGCCGGCCGGCGTTCCGAACGGCAGATAGTTCTGTCCGTTTTGCACCCAGACCGCCTTGTCGGCGAACCACCGGGTGCCCAGCTCCGCGTCGGGAACGTAGGCGGCGCGGACTTTGGCGCCGTGGGCGGTCGCGTCCCGCACGGCCCGCAGCAGGCTGGTCGGGTCGGCGACCGTTTGGGTGGAATCGGCACCGTCGAGCCACAGTTCGCTTGCCAGCGCGGGATCCCCGCGCAGCGCGGACGGGTTGGCGGTGGCGGCCCGGGCCGCGTCGTAGTTCAGGCCGCGAGCGCCGAACACGGTGCGCAGCGGCCCGTCCTGGACGAAGCCGGACACGTCGAGGTCGGCGAAGTCACCTATCGACTTCAGGTAGGGCACATCGTTTTTCAGCGCCTCCACCAGTGACGGCTTGAGGGTGGTGTCGAACGAGGTACCGCCGGGGCCGTTGTACAGGTACACCACTTCCTGTGGCAGGCCGCTGCCCTGCGCGACGATGCGCGCCGCCTCGAGCGGCTTGGAGTTGAGGAAGTCTCCTGCGTCCAGTTGTGCCTGCAGGAAGGCGCCCAGCACCTCCGGATGCGACGCCGCATACGAGCGCCGCACCACCACCCCGTGCAGGGTGGGCAGGTTCAGTTCGGCCCCGTCGTAGAGCAGTTTGGCCTTGCCCTGAAACACCAGCAGGCCGGGCCAGGCGACGAACTGCGAAAGACCCTGCACCTGACCGGATTCCAAAGCGGAGGCGCCCACCTGCGGTTGCTGGTTGAGCACTTCCACACCTTTGATCCCGGCCCGGTCCAGCGCTCGCATCAACGTGCCGTGCCCGGCCGACCCCACGCTGGCCGAGACCTTGGAGCCGGCCAGGTCGCTCAACGTGGTCGCCGACGAACCCGGCGCCACCACCACCATGTTCAGGGCGCCCTTGGGGTTGTAGCCGGTGATGGAGACGATCTCGGTTTTCGCCAGCGGGTTGGCCTGCGTCTTGGAGCCGTTGATCAGCATCGGGTAGTCGCCCATCGAGCCGATGTCGATCTTCTCGGCGAGCATCTGCGCGGTGATCGGCGCGCCGGTGTCGTAATCCTGCCAGCGCACCGCGTATTTGGTGCCGGTGCGGGTGGTGATGTCGGCCAGCCGGCGCTCCAGGTAGCCCTGCGCGCGCAGCAGCGTACCGGCGGTGACGGTGTTGATGGTCTTGGACTGATATCCCACCACCACGTTGACCACACCGGATGATTGCGACAGGGATTCCAGTGAGCAACCGGCGGTGAGCGCGGCGATCGCGATCACGACCGACGCCAGCGCAATGGCGCGTCGTTTCATCAAAGATCCTGGGGTTGAATGCTTTTCAGCGAAGGAGATAGGGCATGTTGACGGTGACGGCGCCGGTGGGACAGCGCGCCGCGCAGGGGCCGCAGTACCAGCACTCGTCGACGTGCATGAAGGCCTTGCCGGTGTCGGGGTTGATGGCCAGCGCATCCAGCGGGCAGACCTCCACGCACAGCGTGCACCCGTCGATACACAGCGACTCGTCGATGGTGACCGGCACGTCGGCGCGGTTGTTGTTGATCAGCGTCATGGGTTGCTCCTCGTCGGCTCGGCTCTAGTTAGGTTGCCGCGCATGGTGATTCGGTCACCGCGCATCCGGATGTACTCCAGGTCGACGGGGGTGCCGTCGGCCAGGCTGGTCAGCCGCTCCAGCATCAGCAGCGCCGCGCCGTCGGGCACCTGCAGCGTGGCCGCCGAGTGCGCGTCGGCCGGGATGGCCTCGAGCGCCAGCGCCGCCGAGCCCAGCCGCTGCCCGCTCACCTCCTCGATGAGGGAGAACAGGTCGTTGGTTTCCAGCGGATGGTCGAGCACCCGCCGGCCGATGTCCGGGGCGAGGTAGGTGAGGTCCAGGCTGAGCGGCAGATCACCCAGGTAACGCAACCGCTCGACGAACACCGCCGGCTCGCCCGGCTGCAGCCGCAGCCGGCGGGCCACCGACGGCGGCGCGGTGACCGGCATCGCGGCCCGCACCTCGTTGCGGACCTCGCCGAGATCCTTGAACGTCTCCTTCAGGCCCAGCAGCGCGTCGAGGCCGTGGTCGTATTTGCGCTGCGCGACGTGCGTGCCCACCTTCGGCCCGCGGTCGATCAGCCCCTCTTGCTTGAGGACGGCCAGCGCCTCGCGAATGGTGTTGCGCGATACCGAGAATTCGGCGGCCAGCTGCTGTTCGGCGGGCAGGCCCGCCGGATAGGCGTCGGCGTGGATCTGTTGGCGCAGCACGTCGGCGACCCGGCGGGCGCGATTGGCCCGGGAGTCTTGAATATCCCGGCTAGGTACTGGGTGCGCCACGGGAGTCACGCTAACGCAGCTCAGGGCCACTTTTCGGGTCGCCGATGGGCGTCGGTGACGGCCCCCGGGCGTATTGCGCCGGGCGGCGTTCGGGCCCGACCAGCGAAAACCGCCACCCGCCGCGGCATTGCGCCACCTGCGGGAACCCGTCGGCTTTGTGATCCCGGTGAGCAGAACCTGCCATGCCGTCAAACTCCGGATTCCGTGTCGCGCACCGATGGCGGAAGATAACGTGCATGACCGACGTCTCGAAACTCGCGTTGACCAAGGTGCCGGCCGTCACCCTCGGCTTTTGGGTCATCAAGGTGTTGGCGACGACGTTGGGCGAGACGGGCGGCGACACCGTCACGATGACCCTGAATTGGGGCTACGCCGCCGGGGTCGCGATCTTCGGCGTCGCGCTGGTGGCGCTGGTTGCGGCGCAGATCCTGGCCAAGCGGTTCCACGCGGTCCTGTACTGGGCGACGATCGTGGCCTCGACGACGTTCGGCACCGTGCTGGCCGACTTCGCGGACCGCTCGCTCGGTATCGGTTACACGGGCGGATCGCTGCTGCTGCTGGCCTGCCTGCTGGCCACCCTGGGCTGGTGGCGGTGGTCCCAGGGCACCGTATCGGTCAGCACCGTCTCGACGCCCAGAGTGGAGGCCTTCTACTGGGCGACCATCACGTTCTCGCAGACGCTGGGCACCGCGCTCGGCGATTGGCTGGCGGACACACGCGATCTCGGTTACGAACGCGGCGCGCTGGTGTTCGCGGTCGGCCTGGCGGCGGTCGCCGCCCTGTACTTCTGGACCTCCATTTCCCGCGTCACCTTGTTCTGGGTCGCGTTCATCCTCACCCGGCCGCTGGGGGCGACGGTGGGTGACTTCATCGACAAGCCCGTCGCCGACGGCGGCCTGGCGTGGAGCCGCCCGCTGGCCTCCGCGGTGATCGCGGCGCTCATCGCGGTGTTGCTGGTCATCATCCCGCAGCGTCCCGGCAGGCACCCCGGCCAGCCCAAAGACGATGCGCCGGAAGCCGATCCGGCCGGCGGCGCCGAGCACTCGGACCGCGACGCGCGCTGAACGGCCGGTCCGGCGCCCGCGCTCATCGAGAAGTTAACTCCGGAACCGGGCCCCACCCGCGGCAACGGCACCGGGCCGGCCCCGCTCTCAACGATTTCACAGCGCTTCGGCCGTAGCGTGACAAAGATCGGTGATCACGGCGGCACAAAGGAGCGGGGATGCCACCCGGCACGCGCCAGCTTGCAGGCACGCCCGTGATGATGCTCCCCCCAATGGGCTTGCGGGAGCGCCGCATTGAGGAATGCCCGACCATGTGGTTCAACCGCGACTTCTTCGAACGACCGTGGCCCGACTGGGCAATCGACGTCGACGTCGAGCGCCTGACGACGTTCTTCAGCCACACCACTCCCGGTGAGACCCTCCTCGGCCACCCGGTGCGCATCACGCTGCGAAGCGCCGGCGTGGTGTGGGTGGCGACCAACCGGTTCTGCCGCATGGGCGGCCCGTTCGCCGAGGTGCTGATCGAGGCTCGCTGGCCCGACTGAGGCCGGGTCCGGCTCTCGACGTAGCGTTGACACATGAGAGTCCTGCTCGTCGAGGATGAACCACGGCTGTCCGCGACCGTGACCAGGGGGCTCAAGGCGGAGGGGTTCGTCGTGGTGGCCGTGGGCAACGGTGTCGACGGGCTGCGGGAAGCCACCGAAAACGCTTTTGACGTAATCGTTCTCGACATCATGCTGCCCGGCCTCAGCGGTTATGAGGTGCTGCGCCGGATGCGGTCGCACAACGTGTGGACGCCGGTGCTCATGCTCACCGCCAAGGACGGCGAATACGACGAGACCGATGCGTTCGATCTGGGTGCCGATGACTATCTGACCAAGCCGTTCTCGTTCCGGGTGCTGGTCGCGCGGCTGCGGGCGCTGGTTCGCCGCGGCGCACCGGCGCGGCCGGTGGTGCTCAAAGCCGGGTCGCTGGCGCTCGATCCCGCCCGGCACACGGTGAAACGGGGCTCGACGCCGATCGCGTTGACTCCCCGCGAGTACGGCGTGCTCGAGTACCTGATGCGCAACATGGACGTGGTGGTGACCAAGGCCGAGATCCTGCAGAACGTCTGGGATGCCCACCATCACGGCCCGGACAACGTCGTCGAGGTCTATGTGGGCTACCTGCGCCGCAAGATCGATGTTCCCTTCGGTACCAACACCATCGAGACGATCCGGGGCGTCGGCTACCGGTTGCTGTGCTGAGACCCCTGCCGCGGCAACGTCACAACCATCGTGGTTCCCCCGTACGGTGGGTCGTCGATGGCGACCGTGCCCCCGTGGGCGGTGACGACCTCGGTGACGATCGCCAGGCCCAGCCCAGTCCCACCCCCGCTGCGGGCCCGGTCGGAGTCCAGGCGCACGAAACGTTCGAACACCCGGTCGCGGTCGGCGGGGGCGATTCCGGGGCCATCATCGCTGACGGTCAGGATCGCCGTCGCGTCATCGCCGCGGACTTCGATGGCGACACACGAAATCGCATGTCGCACAGCATTTTCGACGAGGTTGCGGATCATCCGCGACATCGCCACCGGGTCGGCGTCCAGGCGCACCGGACGGAGATCGGTGTGGATCACGCACCGTGCGTCGCGCCGGGCCCGGTCGGCCTCGGCCCGCGCGAGGTCGTCGAGGGCCACCGGCTCCTTGCGCCGCAGCAGCCGCTGCTCGTCCGCGCGGGCCAGCAGCAGCAGGTCTTCGATCAGCGTGTGCATGCGCTGCGCCTCGGGCAGCAACGTATTGACCGCCAGCTCGGCGTCGAGCAGATCGGGATGGGCCTCGGCCACTTCCAGCCCGGAGATGATGGTGGCCAGCGGGCTGCGTAGCTCGTGGGAGGCGTCGCCGACGAAGCGTTGCTGCGCGCGGTGACCCGCTTCCAGCCGCGAGAGCATCTCGTTCATGGTGACGGCCAGGGCCGCGATCTCGTCGTGGCTGTCGGGGACCGGAACCCGCTCGGCCAGATCGGACGTCGAGATGTCGGCCACCCTGGTCCGGATCGCGTCCACCGACTGCAGCGAGCGGCGCACCAGCCAGTAGGTCGCCCCCGCCACCACCGCGACAATCACCGGCGCGCTGCAGGCCAACAGGATCGCCAGGGCCCGCGCGGTCCCCTCGACCGCCTCGCTGCCCCCGCCCACCAGCGGGTGGTCGCGACCCAGTTGATCGGCCCGGACGGCACCGTGGTCAGGCGGTCCGGCTCGGCGCCGAAAACGCCGCTGGTCTCGCCGGATCAGTTCGACTTCAACCTGCGTCGCGGCCTGCCCGACGACGCGGTGGCCGGCGACGACATGCGGGTCAGCGGCCAGAAAGTCGCGACCCGATCAGGTGTCTACACGGTGCTGGTGGGCGGGGGCAGCGAGGCGGTCGAGGGGACCGCGCGGGCCCTGGCGATCCTGTTGGCCTGCAGCGC
>NZ_LZKY01000295.1:0-19204 GCF_001673055.1 Mycobacterium sp. 1245801.1 | reverse complement strand
GGACCGACCAGACGTACTGTTCGGCATTGCCCTCGTCGTAGCCGACCTGGCCGAAGTTCTCCGGGGCCACCACGAACTGATCAAATTCGCCATCGTCGGCGGAACCACATTTGTCATCGACTCGGCGATTTTCTACACGCTGAAGCTGACAATTCTGGAGCCCAAACCGGTGACCGCAAAGGTGATCGCCGGCATTGTCGCGGTGATCGCGTCCTACGTGCTGAACCGGGAATGGAGCTTCCGCAACCGCGGCGGCCGCGAGCGCCACCACGAGGCGCTGCTGTTCTTCGCGTTCAGCGGCGTGGGGGTGCTGCTGTCCATGGCGCCGCTGTGGTTCTCCAGCTACGTGTTGCAGCTACGCGAGCCCATGGTGTCGCTGGCGGTGGAAAACGTCGCCGACTTCATCTCGGCCTACATCATCGGCAACCTGCTGCAGATGGCGTTCCGGTTCTGGGCGTTCAGGCGCTGGGTGTTCCCCGACCAGTTCGCGCGCGACCCGGAGAAGGCGCTGGAATCCGCGCTGACCGCCGGCGGCATCGCCGAGATCTTCGAGGACGAGATCGAAAAGGACAACGTCACGCTGCTGCGCGCCTGGCGCAACCGGGCAGGCCGGCTCGGTCAGCTGGGCGATTCCTCGGAACCCAGGGTGTCGAAGACTTCGTGATACAGCAGCGCGTGTACCTCGCGCAGCCGCGGAATGTCGTAGAACTCCAACGGATCTTGTGACGCCGATTCGATGATCAGCGTCCCGGTGCGGAACATCCGCTCGGTGATGCGGTCGCGGAATTCCACGCTGTTGATCCGCGCCAGCGGGATGTCGATCCCGGTGCGGGTGGCCACCCCGTGCCGAAACATCACCCGCCGGTTGGTCACCACGAAGTGAGTGGTCAGCCAACTCAGAAACGGCCACAGCGTCAGCCAGCCCACGATCACCAGCCAGACGCCCCAGATGACGCCGTAGATGATGTTCTTGGCGAGCTGCTCGAAGTGCGTCGAGTTGAGGTACCCCGAGCCGAACGCGGCCAGTCCGGTCACCCCGATGAGCACCAGCACCGGCCAGATCAGCCGCTTCCAGTGCGGGTGGCGGTGCACGATGACGTGTTCGCCGGCGGCCAGAACGTTATCCGGGTAGCCCATGCCCGCAGACATTAGCTGCGCGCCGCGCTTGCGATCGCCATTAGCGCAAATGCACCACGTCACCGGCCGCGACGACGACGGTCTGCTCGCCGCTTTCCAGGCACAGCCGGCCCTGGTCGTCGATGGCGGTGGCGGTCCCGTCGACCTGTTTGCCGCCGGGCAGGTGCGCGCGCACCCGGTTGCCGAGGGTCAGGCTGCGAGCCCGGTAATCGGCGGCCAGGGCCCAGTCGGCCCCCCGCGCGGCGCGCCAGCCCACGATCCGCCGCCCCAGTTCGCGCAGCAGGGCCGACACCAGCCCGGTGCGGTCCGGCGCGGCGACCCCCAGGTCCAGCAACGACCTGAGCATGGGGGCGCCGGGCCCGTCGATCTCCTCGGCGGACTGAGTCACGTTGAGCCCCAAGCCGATTACCACGACGGGCTTGGCCACCTCGGCCAGAATTCCGGCCAGCTTGCCCGGCGAATCCGGCGGGCCGGCCAGCACATCGTTGGGCCACTTGAGACCGGCCTGCGCCCCGGTGCCCGCCAGCAGCGGCGTCACGGTGTCGACCACCGCCACCCCGGTGGCCAGCGGCAGCCAGCCCCATCCGGTGGTCGGGACGTCGACCACGCTGACCCCGACCGACATGGTGATCTGGGCCCGCGGCGTGGCCGACCAGCCGCGGCCGTGCCGGCCGCGCCCGGCGGTCTGGTGCTCGGCGATCAGCACGGCGCCGGCGACGTCGTCGCCCGCCGCGGCGCGCGCCAGCAGGTCGGCGTTGGTGGAGCCGGTCTGCTCGACGACCTCGAGCTTGCGCCAGCCCAGCCCGGTGCCGATCAACTCGGCGCGCAACGCGCCCTCGTCCAGCGGTGCTCGAAGGCGATCTCGTTCCGTCACCGCACCCAGCCTAGAACTCAGGGCCGACGGTCGCGCATGTCCAGCACGGCCAAATGGCTGAACAGCATGCTGGTTCCGATCGGGTTGCCGCCGCCCGGATACGCCGTGCCGCTGGGCGCGGCCATGGTGTTACCCGCCGCGTACAGGCCGGGGATCGGCGTGCCTTCCGCGTCGAGCACCCGCGCCGCGGTGTCGGTGCGCAGACCGCCCTTGGTGCCCAGATCGGAGATGCCGAAGGCGGCGGCGTGATACGGCGGGGAGTCGATGGGCACCAGCGGCGACGCGCCCGCCGAGAAGGCGCGGTCGAAGGCCTCGTCGCCGCGGCCGAAGTCCTCGTCGACACCGGCGGCGGCAAAACCGTTGAACCGCGCGACCGTCGCCACCAGCCGCTCGCCCGGCACGCCGATCTTCGCGGCGAGCTCGGTGAGGGTGTCCGCGGTGTGCCACAGGCCCGCCGCGACGTAGCGCTCGGTCTCGACGATGGAGACGTTGGCCGCCTTGACCGGCGGCACTTCACCCTCCTTATCGTCATAGATCATCCAGTAGGGCAACGTGATCGACCCGTCGGCCAGTTGGGCGATGATCTCGCGGCCGGCCCGGTCGTAGGCCCGGGACTCGTTGACGAATCGCTCGCCGTCCTGGTTGACGAAGATGCCGCCGGTGAACCACAGCGCGAAGGCGGACCGGCCGTCGGGATGGGTCATGCCCGGCGACCACCAGGCCTGGTCGAGCAGGTCGGTGTCGGCCCCCGCCGCGATGCCGGCCTGCAGCGCCAGGCCGCGGCTTCCCGGGCCGCCCATGGTGTCTCGCGACGTTCCCGGCACCCCGTACCGGCGGCGCAGCTCCTCGTTGGCCTCGAAGCCCCCGGCGGCCAGCAGCACCCCCCGGCGGGCCCGGATCGCGCGGCGCTCGCCGGCGGTCTCGACGATGGCGCCCGTGACGCGGCCGTCGGTCACCACCAGCTCCACCAGCGCGGCGTCGCGGCGCAGCGACGCCGTCGGGTACTGGCCGATGGCCTTGAGGAACCGCGCGATCAGGGCGCGGCCCCCGACGTAGTAGTCCGACGGGGGTTCGGCGCCGAGCCGGTCGGTGTCCAGCGGCCCGCGGATCGCCTCGCGGAACTCGGGGGCGGCGGCCACCGCCAGCGGCTTGGCAGCGATGTGGCGCTGGCCGTCCAGGCGCGCCTTCGGCGCCTTGCCGTAATAGTCGGGCCAGGGCAGCGGCACGAACTTCAGGTTCGGGTCGGCTTCCAGGTATTCGATCAGCCGGGCGCCGCCGCGCACATACGTTTCCTGCAGCTCGCGCGGCGTACGGTCACCGACCACCGCGCGGTAATAGGTGAGCGCGTCCTCGATGGTGTCGTCGGTACCCGCGCGCAGCAGCACGGGATTGCACGGGAACCACACGCCGCCCCCACCCGAATATGCGGTGGTGCCACCGAATTTCGACGTCGCCTCGACCAGCAGCACGTCGAGGCCCTCGCGCGCCGCGGTGTAGGCACCGGTCACGCCGCCACCGCCGGAACCCGCGACCAGCACGTCACATTCGGCCGCCCAGTCGACCATCGCTACTCCTGCGCCGCCGTCAATACGGTTTGGATCGCCGGCGCCAGCCGCGCGATCAACGTGTCGCTGTCCGCTTCCGTGAGGATCCGAACTCCCACGATTCGTCGTCCGACGACGATACCGACCAACATCGACGCCGCCAGACCGGCGCGCAGCGCCGCGTCGTCGGGATCGCCCGGTCGCGAGCGGATGCCGTCGAGCAGCCGGGCCTGGATGAACTCGCGGAGCTGCTCGTTGGCCCCGGTTTTTGCCGCACCTTCCGCCACGGCTCCACGCAACATCGCCAGCAACGGCTCCGAGTCCCGCGGGTCGCCCTCCCACACATCGAAAAATGCGCGCACCACTCGCTCGCCGAGGTGCTCGTCGGGACCTTCGAACGCGGATCCCAAGCGCGCCAATGCTTCCGGCGTGATCGACATGACCGCGCCGAACAGCTCGTCCTTCGACCGGAAGAACTGCATCACCAGCGACGCGTCGACCCCGGCGTCGGCGGCGACCCGCCTGATCGTCGTGGCGGCATAGCCGTCGGCGGCGAACCTGGCGCGAGCCGCGTCCAGGATGGCCTGCCGGGTGGTGTTCGCCCCCGGCCGGCGCCCGCGGCGCCCGGCGGCGACGGGCTTGGTGGTCATGGCGTCGGGTGAACCGGCAACTGCAGATACGAGCCGCGCGATCCCCCGGTGTGGACGACGTGCTGCCCGCTGTTGCGCGGCGCGTATTCGCGCAGTCCCGGCATCCAGGTGCCGAACAGGTTCCGCGCGCTGATGATCAGCCGCAGCTGCTCGCCGGGGTAGAACACGAGACCGATTGGCAGCAGCTCGATTTCGACCTCGACCACCTCGCCCGGAGTCAGCTTCTGCACCCGGTCGAAGCTATGCACGGGAACCTCATCGGTCGACGCAGCCTCGTCGCGATGGCGCATCGACACCCGCAAGCGGCCGTCGGAGCCCTTATACCGCAGGATCGACGCGCCCCGTTCGGTGAGGTCGTGGACTCGCGCGCTCTGATTGGGCACGGTGAACTGCTGCAGCGGCGTGCCGTAGCGGTCCAGCTTCTGGACGAAGACGAACAGGTCCATGTCGTCGGCGTCGGTCGCCTCCACCCACAGCCGCGCCTTCGGGTAGCCGACCAGCGTGGTCCGCCCGTCGAAACGGACCAGAAACGAGACGAAATTCGGGTCGGCCTGTGCGGCGGAACCCGCCGGGTAGGCCGCGGTCGACGCCGCGGCAGGGATCTCGGTGCGCAGCGTTCGCGACGCGCCGTCCAGGTAGTACTTCGTGTAGGTGACCCCCGGCGGGGGGAACTGCTGCGCGGGCACACCGACCTGGTCGTCCCCCTCGAGGTCGAGCAGCGCGTAACGCACGCGCGGAGTCTGCTCCCAGCCGTTGTCGGCGCCCTTCAGAAAGTGGTCGAAGAACCGCCGCAGATCCTCCCTGTTCGTTTCGTCGTAGTAGTCCGGCCATTCCTGGCTGTTGTGGATGCGCAGCCACTTCTGTGACGACCCGAGGCGACGCCAGGCGCGGAACGTCCCCGCCGTGTGCAACGAGTTGGAGTAACTGGCCACGACGTACGCCGGCACGGTGACCCGCTCGACGCGCGGGATCTTGTTGCGCCACAGGTCGCTGAGCAGCGGGTAGCGCTCGGCCTCGGCGAGGATGTCCTCCTTGCGGCCCTTACCCCAGTAGCTGTTGTCCCGGAGCTGCCGGGCGAACCCGGTGTCGGGCATGCCGCCGCGCATCACCAGGTCGCGGTAGACGTCGCTGACGCCTTCCCAGGGGTTGATCGCCGCCAGGTGCGGCGGCTGCTCGGCAGCGGCGAACCACTGGGCGACCGCGAGGTAGGAGGTGCCGCTCATCGCGACCTTGCCGGTGCACCAGTCCTGGACGGCCAGCCACTCGATCAGGTCGTAGCAGTCCCGGCCCTCCTGGCGATCCCACAGGACGCTGTCGCCGTCGCAGTCGGAGACCCCGCGAACATCCGGATTGCAGATCGCGTAGCCCTGCGCACACCAGTAAGCCGGGTCGGGGCCTTCGAACTTGTGCAACCCCGACACGATGTCGTTGGCCAGGCCGACCAGCCCGAACACCCCCATCGCCGCCGGGGCGCTGCCCTCCCCCTTGCCGTACGGGCTCCACGCCACGATCACCGGCACCTTCTCGTCGCCCGGCGGTCGCAGGATGTCGACGTACGTGGTGACGCCGTCGCGCATGGTGACCGCCACGTCCTTGTCCAGCACGATGTCGACCGGCAACTCCCGGAATGCCGGCGCGAGCCGAAAGCCGGCCGGCAGGGTGCGGGTGCCGGGATCGAACCCGCTCAGCACGCCGTACCTATCACCCGGTTGCAGCGGATGAGACGGCATGAACAGCATCTCGTCCCGGGAGTCGTCGGAAGCCACTCCTGCACCCTATGGCCCGGCGGACTAAAACTCAACGGCTGTTTATATTCGCGAATCGCCGTCGACTACTTAAGGGCTGCTTAAGGGAGACCGACAGGGCTGCCGATAACATCGCTGCCATGACGAGCGTTACCGACCACACTGCGGAACCCGCTGCCGAACACACCATCGACATCCACACCACCGCGGGCAAGCTCGCCGAGCTGCACAAGCGCCGCGAAGAGTCGCTGCACCCGGTGGGCGAAGAGGCCGTCGAGAAGGTGCACGCCAAGGGCAAGCTGACCGCCCGCGAGCGCATTCTCGCCCTGCTCGACGAGGATTCGTTCGTGGAGCTCGACGCGCTGGCGCGGCACCGCAGCAAGAACTTCGGCCTGGAGAACAACCGGCCGCTGGGCGACGGCGTGATCACCGGCTACGGCACCATCGACGGCCGCGACGTGTGCATCTTCAGCCAGGACGCCACGGTGTTCGGCGGCAGCCTCGGCGAGGTGTACGGCGAGAAGATCGTCAAGATCCAGGAGCTGGCGATCAAGACCGGCCGCCCGCTGATCGGCATCAACGACGGCGCCGGCGCGCGGATCCAGGAGGGCGTCGTCTCCCTGGGCCTGTACAGCAAGATCTTCCGCAACAACATCCTGGCGTCGGGCGTCATCCCGCAGATCTCGCTGATCATGGGCGCCGCCGCGGGTGGGCACGTCTATTCCCCCGCGCTGACCGACTTCGTCGTGATGGTCGACCAGACCAGCCAGATGTTCATCACCGGGCCCGACGTCATCAAGACCGTGACCGGTGAGGACGTCACCATGGAGGAGCTGGGCGGTGCCCACACCCACATGGCCAAGTCGGGCACGCTGCACTACGTCGCCTCCGGCGAGCAGGACGCCTTCGACTGGGTCCGCGATCTGCTGGGCTACCTGCCGCCCAACAACGCCACCGACGCGCCCCGCTACGCCGAGCCGCACCCGCCGGGCGCCATCGAGGACAACCTCACCGAGGAGGACCTCGAGCTGGACACGCTGATCCCGGACTCCCCCAACCAGCCCTACGACATGCACGAGGTGATCACCCGGATCCTCGACGACGACGAGTTCCTGGAGGTCCAGGGCGGCTACGCGCAGAACATCATCGTCGGATTCGGCCGCGTCGAAGGCCGGCCGGTCGGGATCGTGGCCAACCAGCCGACGCAGTTCGCCGGGTGCCTGGACATCAACGCGTCGGAGAAGGCCGCCCGGTTCGTGCGGACCTGCGACTGCTTCAACATCCCGATCATCATGCTGGTGGACGTCCCGGGCTTCCTGCCGGGCACCGGCCAGGAGTACAACGGCATCATCCGCCGCGGCGCCAAGCTGCTGTTCGCCTACGGCGAGGCCACGGTCCCCAAGATCACCGTCATCACCCGCAAGGCCTACGGCGGCGCCTACTGCGTGATGGGCTCCAAGGACATGGGCTGCGACGTCAACCTGGCCTGGCCGTCGGCGCAGATCGCCGTGATGGGCGCCTCGGGTGCGGTCGGGTTCGTCTACCGTAAGCAGCTTTCCGAGGCGGCCAAGGAGGGCAAGGACGTCGACGCGCTGCGCCTGCAGCTGCAGCAGGAGTACGAGGACACCCTGGTCAACCCGTACGTCGCCGCCGAGCGTGGCTACGTCGACGCGGTGATCCCGCCGTCGCACACCCGCGGCTACATCGGCACCGCGCTGCGCCTGCTGGAACGCAAGATCTCCCACCTGCCCCCCAAGAAGCACGGGAACATACCACTGTGAGCGAGACGACCGACAACGTGCAGACCGACGTGCCGGCCGACGCGGAAGCCCACGCGGCACCGCACGAGCCGCACATCCAGATCCTGCGGGGTGAGCCCACCGCCGAGGAGGTGGCCGCCCTGGTCGCGGTCCTGGGTTGCGCCGGTGGCGCGCCGGAGCCCGAACAGCCCGAGCGGACCCGTTGGGGCCTGCCGGTCGACCGGCTGCGGTTCGCGATGACGAACTATCAGCGGCTCACGTTCCAGCAGATGACCCACATGAGGCATTGACCCGCCTGGTGCTGGCGTCGGCCTCGACCGGCCGGCTCAAGGTGCTGCGCCAGGCCGGCGTCGACCCGCTGGTCGTGGTCTCCGGCGTCGACGAGGATGCCGTCGCCGCCGCGCTGGGCCCGACCGCGTCGCCCGGTGACGTGGTGTGCGCCCTGGCCGAAGCCAAGGCCCAGCGGGTGGCCGGCGGGCTGGACGGTGATGTCGCGGCCGATTGCGTTGTGGTGGGCTGTGATTCGATGCTGTCGATCGACGACCGGCTGTGCGGCAAGCCCGGGACGGCCGAGGCCGCCGCGAGCCAGTGGCGCCTGATGGCGGGCCGCTCCGGCGAGCTGCACACCGGGCACTGCCTGCTGCGGCTGCGCGACGGCGCCATCACCCACCGCGAAGTCGAATCGCGTTGCACCACAGTTCATTTCGCCACCCCGTCGGAGGCGGACCTGCGGGCCTACGTCGCGGACGGGGAACCGCGTCACGTGGCGGGCGGGTTCACCCTGGACGGCCTGGGCGGCTGGTTCGTCGACGGCATCGACGGCGACCCCTCGAACGTGATCGGCGTCAGCCTGCCGCTACTGCGGTCGCTGCTGGAGCGGGTCGGGCTGTCGGTGTCCGCGCTGTGGACGGCAGCGCCGAGCCGCTAAATCCGCAGGCCCGCTCCGCCTTCGGCGCCGAAGTACATGTCGGGCCCGAACCCTAGGGTCAAGCCATGACCACGTGGAGCGAGTTCACCGCCCAAGCCCCGCGCATCGCCGGCATCTTCACCCGTCGCCATCGAGCCAGCGGCAACCTGTGCATGCTGGCCACCCTGCGCTCCGACGGCTTCCCCCGGATCAGCCCGATGGAGCCGCGGATCTTCGAGGACGAGTTGTGGCTGCCGGGAATGCCGGCCACCACCAAGTTCCTCGATCTGGCGCGCGACCCGAGGTTTTGTCTGCACACCGCGACCGTCGACACCGAGGTGACCGACGGGGACGCGAAGTTGTGGGGGCTGGCCCGCGTCGTTCCCTACGGCGCGGTGCACCGGCGCTTCGCCGAGGCGCTGTTCTCCGAAACCGGATTGGACCTGCGCGACCAGCGATTCGACCTGCTCGGCGCCGATGTCACCGGGGCATCGGCGGTCGAGGTCCGAGACGGCCACCTGGATGTCACCATCTGGAATCCCGGCGTGCCCGAGCGGGTGGTCCGCAAGCACTGACCTGCTGGCCGTTTGGGAGCTGGCGGTAGGCTCGGCAGTGTGGCATTACCCCCCGATCCAAGCCCGACATTGTCGGCCTACGCCCACCCCGAGCGCCTGGTCACCGCCGACTGGCTGTCCGCCAACCAAGGCACCCCCGGCCTGGCGATCGTCGAATCCGACGAGGACGTGCTGCTCTACGACGTCGGCCATATCCCCGGCGCGGTGAAGATCGACTGGCACACCGACCTCAACGACCCACGGGTCCGCGACTACATCGACGGCGCGCGGTTCGCGGAGTTGATGGACCGCAAGGGCATCGCCCGCGACGACACCGTGGTGATCTACGGCGACAAGAGCAACTGGTGGGCCGCCTACGCGCTGTGGGTGTTCACGCTGTTCGGCCACCCGGACGTGCGGCTGCTCAACGGCGGCCGCGACCTGTGGCTGGCCGAACGCCGGGAGACCACGCTGGACGTCCCCACCAAGACCTCCAGCGGCTATCCCGTCGTGACCCGCAACGACGGGCCCATCCGCGCCTTCAAGGACGACGTGCTGGGCATTCTCGGCAGCCAGCCGCTGATCGACGTGCGCTCGCCGGACGAGTACACCGGCAAGCGCACGCACATGCCCGAGTACCCGGAGGAAGGCGTGCTGCGCGGCGGCCACATCCCCACCGCGCGGTCGATCCCGTGGGCCAAGGCCGTCGACGAGAGCGGCCGCTTCCGCAGCCGCGAGGAACTCGAGGAGCTGTACGGGTTCATCGAGCCGGACGACAAGACCGTCGTGTACTGCCGCATCGGCGAGCGGTCCAGCCACACCTGGTTCGTGCTGACCCATCTGCTGGGCAAGCCCGGGGTGCGCAACTACGACGGATCGTGGACCGAGTGGGGCAACACCGTGCGCACGCCGATCGTGGCGGGTGAAGAGCCGGGCACCGTTCCGGTCTGATGGCGGCGCCGCGATGACCATGCCCGCTCCCCTGGCCGAGGTGGTGTCCGACTTCGCCGAAGTCGAGGGCCAGGACAAGCTGGCGCTGCTGCTGGAATTCGCCAACGAGCTGCCGGCGCTGCCGCCCGACCTGCAAGAGGCGGCCATGGAGCCGGTGCCCGAGTGCCAGACGCCGCTGTTTTTGCATGTCGACGCCAGCGACCCCGACCGGGTGCGGCTGCACTTCAGCGCGCCCGCCGAATCGCCCACCACCCGTGGGTTCGCGTCGATTCTGGCCACCGGTCTGGACGAGCAGCCCGCCGCCGCGATTTTGGCGGTGCCCGAGGATTTTTACGCCGACCTGGGCCTGGCCGCTCTGATCAGCCCGCTGCGTTTGCGCGGGTTGTCGGCGATGTTGGCCCGCATCAAGCGCAGGCTGCGCGAGTCGTCCTGAAAAAAGGTGGGCCGCCTCGTCGGGCCCAACGGCGCGGCGCTTAGACTTCCCGAGAACTCGTTGTAAGAAATTCTCTTAGAGAAGCCCGCAGAAATACGTCTGCGGTTATGCCAAACAGGAGGCGCTGTGGCTAGTCACGCCAGCTCGAGGATCTCCAAAGTGCTCGTCGCCAACCGCGGCGAAATCGCTGTCCGGGTGATCCGCGCGGCCCGCGATGCGGGCCTGTCCAGCGTGGCGGTGTACGCCGAGCCCGACGCCGACGCGCCGCACGTGCGTCTGGCCGACGAGGCGTTCGCGTTGGGTGGTCAGACGTCGGCCGAGTCCTACCTGGACATCGGCAAGCTCCTCGACGCGGCGGCCAAGTCGGGCGCCAACGCCGTCCACCCCGGCTACGGGTTCCTCTCGGAGAACGCCGATTTCGCCCAGGCGGTGCTAGACGCGAACCTGATCTGGATCGGGCCCAGCCCGCAGTCCATCCGCGACCTCGGTGACAAGGTCACCGCCCGCCACATCGCCGCCCGCGCGCAGGCGCCGCTGGTGCCCGGCACCCCCGACCCGGTCAAGGACGCCGACGAGGTGGTGGCCTTCGCCAAGGAGTACGGCGTGCCGATCGCCATCAAGGCGGCGTTCGGCGGCGGCGGCCGCGGCATGAAGGTGGCCCGCACCATCGAAGAGATCCCCGAGCTGTTCGAGTCGGCCACCCGCGAGGCCGTCGCCGCGTTCGGCCGCGGCGAGTGCTTCGTCGAGCGCTACCTGGACAAGCCGCGCCACGTGGAGGCCCAGGTGATCGCCGACCAGCACGGCAACGTCATCGTCGCCGGCACCCGCGACTGCTCGCTGCAACGCCGGTTCCAGAAGCTGGTGGAGGAGGCCCCCGCGCCGTTCCTGACCGACGCGCAGCGCAAGGAGATCCACGAGTCGGCGAAGCGGATCTGCAAGGAGGCGCACTACTACGGCGCCGGCACCGTCGAGTACCTGGTCGGCCAGGACGGCCTGATCTCCTTCCTGGAGGTCAACACCCGCCTGCAGGTCGAGCACCCGGTCACCGAGGAGACCGCCGGCATCGACCTGGTGCTGCAGCAGTTCAAGATCGCCAACGGCGAGAAGCTGGACCTCACCGAGGACCCGACGCCGCGCGGGCACGCCATCGAGTTCCGGATCAACGGCGAGGACGCCGGACGCGGCTTCCTGCCCGCGCCCGGCCCGGTCACCCGCTACGACATCCCGACCGGACCCGGCGTGCGGCTGGACTCGGGTGTGGAGGCCGGTTCGGTCATCGGCGGCCAGTTCGACTCGATGCTGTCCAAGTTGATCGTGTACGGCGCCACCCGCGAGGAGGCGCTCGCCCGCTCGCGGCGCGCGCTGGACGAATTCCACGTCGAGGGTCTGGCCACGGTTATCCCGTTCCACCGGGCCGTGGTGTCCGACCCGGCGTTCATCGGTGACGGCGAAAGCTTCTCGGTGCACACCCGCTGGATCGAGACCGAGTGGAACAACACCATCGAACCGTTCACCGGCGGCGAGCCTCTCGACGAAGAGGACGCCCGGCCGCGCCAAAAGGTGGTCGTGGAGGTCGGCGGCCGCCGGCTCGAGGTATCGCTGCCCGGCGACCTGGCGCTGTCGAACGGCGGCGCCGCCGATCCGGCCGGAGTCATCCGCAAGAAGCCCAAGCCGCGCAAGCGCGGGGCGCACGCGGGTGCGGCCGCCTCCGGCGACGCGGTGACCGCGCCCATGCAGGGCACCGTGGTCAAGGTCGCGGTCGAGGAGGGCCAGGAGGTCGCCGCGGGCGATCTGGTCGTGGTGCTCGAGGCGATGAAGATGGAGAACCCGGTCACCGCGCACAAGGACGGTGTCATCACCGGACTTGCGGTCGAGCCCGGCGCCGCCATCACCCAGGGCACCGTGCTCGCCGAGATCAAATAACGCTCCCTGAGAGATTTCCCAGACACGTTGTAGGCCCTGGCTACCGCGAGTAGGGTTGCGGGCAAGGTTGAGTTCACAGCCGCCCGGGATACGTTTGTGACGTGGGTAGGCGGAATTCCCTTCATCTGGCGAATTTCCTTCGCGCGGCTTACGTATCGACATAACAAATCCCCGCAGGGGATATGGAGTCAACAATGTCTGTGGCCCAATCCTGGCAACAAAGCCGCACAGCACAATTCACCGCGCGCTGGGGCCCGACGGGCACCCTGATCACGGTCGATGGTGAGCTCGATGCGGCCAACGCCGATCAACTCGCCGCCTACGTGCGGCAGAGCACCAATCGTTCGCGGCGGGTGATCCTCGACCTACGCGGCCTGAAATTCATTGGCACGGCGGGCTTTTCCGCCCTGCACCGGATCAACGTGGCGTGCTCGGCCGCCCAGGTGTCCTGGGCCATGGCACCCAGCCCGGCGGTGGCGAGGTTGTTGCGGGTCTGCGACCCCGACGCCACGCTGCCGGTGACGACGCCGCGGGCCGAGCCGCTGCTGGAGCCGCTCCGCGTTGACGACGACGACGAAGAGCCCCGGGCGCTACTGCAACTGGTCCCGGAGCCGCGTTAGCGACTTCGCCAGCAGGCGCGACACGTGCATCTGGGAGATGCCGACCCGCTCGGCGATCTGGGTCTGTGTCATCGACTCGAAGAACCGCAGCACCAACACCGTTCGCTCCCGCTCGGGCAGCGCCTCGAGCAGGGGTCGTAGCGATT
Source organism: Mycobacterium sp. 1245801.1 (assembly GCF_001673055.1). Taxonomy (NCBI): domain Bacteria; kingdom Bacillati; phylum Actinomycetota; class Actinomycetes; order Mycobacteriales; family Mycobacteriaceae; genus Mycobacterium; species Mycobacterium sp. 1245801.1. The sequence continues at coordinate 5,960 of NZ_LZKY01000295.1, read as the reverse complement.
CCTGGTCCTCGATGCGGTCCAGCCCGGTGTCGACGTCACCCAGGGTGTCCGCGATGGCGCGGGCTTCCTCTTCCTCGCTGCCGCCGCCGCTGTCGATCGACAACGTGTTGTAGGAGCTGCCGGCCACCAGGCCCTCGACCACCTCTTCGCGGTCCATTTCGAGCTCGGCGGCGAGTTCGGTCGCCGTCGGCGCCCGGCCCAGCCGCTGCGACAGGTCGGCGGTGGCGGTGCCCAGGCGCAGGTGCAGTTCCTTGAGCCGCCGCGGGACCTTGACCGACCAGCTGTTGTCGCGGAAGTGGCGGCGGACCTCGCCCATGATCGTCGGCACCGCGAAGGACACGAAGTCCGACCCGGCCTCGACGTCGAAGCGGACGACGGCGTTGACCAATCCGACGCGCGCCACCTGGACCAGGTCGTCGCGCGGTTCGCCGCGACCCTCGAAGCGGCGCGCGATGTGGTCGGCCAGCGGCAGGCAGCGCTCGACGATCTTGTCCCGTTGACGTTGGAATTCCATGGAGTCGGGCGTGATGTTGGCCAACTCACGGAACATGTCCGGAACATCGGCGTATTCGTTCGGACGTGAAACCGAACCGCCGGCAGCTCGCGCTGTCACCTGCTGGAGGCCGCCCGTCGCGCCGTCAGCGTGATGCCGAAAACACTGCCGGTTTCATTGGGTTCGCGACCGTCATGGAAAGTCTGGACGTCGTCGGCCAACGACGTCAGCACGTGCCAACTGAAGCTGCCGGGCGCCACCACGTCGTGGGTGTCACATGCCGCGGAGGCTTCCACCACCAATTGGTCGTCTTGCGGGTCGACCACGACGATCAGGGTCGCGTCGGGAGTGGCCGAACGAATCAACCGGGTGCACACTTCGTCGACCGCGAGCCGCAGGTCCGCCACCGCGTCGAAATCCAGGTCCTCGAAGGTGCCGATGGCACCGACCAGGGTGCGCAGCATCGCGAGGTTCTCCAGTCGCGCAGCAACGTGGAGCTCGACGGCGCGGTGGCCGCGCGGACGCTTGTTAGCGTGCAATCCAGCATCGTTCATATGGTCTCCCGGCAATGTTTGACTGACACTACTACTGCTTCGCAGCCCACCGTGGACCTCGCGCTCGAGCCGGTTAGTCATGATCGCCGCCGGGTATTCGGCCCGATGTGCGTGGGCCTGACACGACAGACACAGACGCGACGCGCCGGTACACGCGCGTCGCGGTGATCGCCGGGGTCACGCTGGTCGTCTTGCTCCTGGTCGCAGTGGGCATCTATGTCGGTGTGTTCGTGATGTTGTCCCCCATGATGGGGTGACCACGCAAACGCAACCGTTCCGGCACTCATCATGGTGCAGACCTGATACCCACAAGTCCGCGGCCGTAACCGCCGATTCGGCTTTCATGCGATATTTCACACAGCGCGGCGTCCGGGCAGGTCACCGCCGAAAAAGCCGGCCGAGTCGGTGCCGGATCGGCGGCCCTAGCTGGCCGGCCACTGCCGGTGCACCTCGGGATGTTCGGTGTACCAGCGATCGGCGATCCGGCGAATCCTGCGGTGCTCCACCGCCAGCCAGGCCAGCCCCAGCACCGTGGCGATGACCGCGACGACGCCCGCGGTCATGCCCTCGTGGTGATGTCCGCTGCCGAAGGCCGCCAGACTGCCGCAAGCCCCGATCACGCCCGCGACGACTAAGAGGTAGCCAGGCCAGTGCAAGACGTCGATCAGCGACTCGCCGGCGAGCGGTCGCGTGGTCCTCAGATGGTCGACGGGGTCATGGTAGGTGTCTCCCATAGCTGCTCCTCACCGCACCATCAACGTTAGAGCGCGGGAGAACAAACCTAAAGAGCCAGTACCGGCCCTGCGATCGGAGCGACACCCATGGCGACCATCAGCGCCATCGCCGTCAGCAAGAACCAGCCCGCGCCGTGCCAACCCCACCAGGTCCCCTCGGCCTTCCACACCCGATAGGTGCGCACGAACGCCCAGACCCCGGCGACCAGGGCGATGAGCGGGCCTCCGAACGCCAGCAGGGTGCGCTGGGGCGGACCGCATGCCACGGTGTCCACATTCACCCCCGGGCAGGTACTCACCCACACCGCCGCGATCAATAGGAAGCCGACGGCAGCGAGCGTGGCCAGCACGGTGAACCGGACGGCGGCCAGCACCTCGCCGTCCTCCTGTCCCAGGCGATCACCACCCGATCGCGCATCCGCTTTCTGCATCGTTGTCACCTCCCCTTCGGGGCCTCACGCTTATCTTTTATTCGTTCGCCGCGTCGCATTGGTTACCGCGCTAGCTTCTGGGCAGCAGTCGCGCGCTGGTAGCAGCGGAAGGCGCAGGGGTTCAAATACCCCGCGGCAAACCGGGGTAAACCGGCTCGGCGTGAGGTCAACTCGCTAATTCAGGGTCCGCAGCGCGGCGCGGATGGCGCGGATCGCGGCGTCGATCTCCGCGCGCGAGACGGTCAGCGCCGGACGGAACCGGACACCGTCGTCGCCCGAGGGCAGCACGATCACCGCGCGCCGCCACAACAGGCGGATCAATTCGTCGCGGTCGGCGGCGCTGGGCAGGCTGAACGCGCACATCAGGCCGCGCCCCCGGGGGTCGAGCACGACGCCGGGAAATTCCTCGGCGAGCTCGTCGAGGCGGTCGCGCAGGTGGGCGCCGTGCTCGGCGGCGTGGGTGAACAGGTCGTCGGCCTCGATCACCTCCAGGATGCGGCGGGCGCGCACCATGTCGGCCAGGTTGCCGCCCCATGTCGAGTTCAGCCGCGACGGGACCGCGAAGACGTTTTCGGCGACCTCGTGAACCCGGCGGCCCGCCATGATCCCGCACACCTGGGTCTTCTTCCCGAACGCCAGCACGTCGGGCGGCACGCCCAATTGCTGGTAGGCCCACGGCGTTCCGGTCAGGCCGCAGCCGGTCTGCACCTCGTCGAAGATCAGCAGGGCGTCGTGGGAGTCGCACAGCTCGCGCATGGCCGCGAAGAACTCGGGCCGGAAGTGACGGTCGCCGCCCTCGCCCTGGATGGGCTCGGCCACGAAGCATGCGATGTCGTGCGGGTGTGCTTCGAAGGCCGCCCGGGCCTGGCGCAGCGACTCGGCTTCGAGCGCCGCCATGGCCGCCCCGTCCAGGCCGGGCCGGAGGAACGGGGCATCGATGCGCGGCCAGTCGAACTTGGGGAAGCGGGCGACCGTTGCCGGCTTGGTGTTGGTCAGCGACAGCGTGTATCCGCTGCGACCGTGGAAGGCGCCGCGCAGGTGCAGCACCCGGGTGCCCAGCCCGGGATCGATCCCGCGGGCTTCGTTGAGCCGGCTCTTCCAGTCGAACGCCACCTTGAGCGCGTTCTCCACCGCCAGCGCGCCGCCGTCGACGAAGAACAGGTGCGGCAGGGCCGGATCGCCCAGCACCCGGGCGAAGGTCTGCACGAAACCGGCCATCGCGACCGAGTACACGTCGGAGTTGCTCGGCTTGTTCAGCGCGGCCTGGGTCAGCTCGGCGCGAAACTGTTCGTCGCCGGCCAGCGCGGGGTGGTTCATGCCCAGCGCCGACGACGCGAAGAACGTGAACATGTCCAGGTAGCGCCGCCCGTCGCGGGCGTCGTACAGGTAGGAGCCCGCGGAGCGGGCCAGGTCGAGCACGAAGTCGAAGCCATCCACCTGAATGCTGCGCGCCAGCACCTCGTGCACCCGTTCGGGCTCGGTGCGCCGGCCAGTGAAGCGGTCCAGGGTGGCGGTCATGGCGCTCATGGTAGCCGATTTTTACGGAATCATGAGGGATGCGCCGTATATTTTATGGTATTCGTTGCCTATCGGTGTAAAAAGTATTCAATATGATGGTGCTTCGCGTCCTGACGTTCGCGGTGGTCCGGATCCGCTGCAGCAGGTCTTCCAGCGCCCGGGCGGACTCGACACGCACCAGCAGGACGTAGCTCTCCTCGCCGGCCACCGAGTGACACGATTCGATCTCCTCGATGTGTTCGAGGCGGGCGGGCGCATCATCGGGTTGAGAGGGATCCAAGGGAGTGATGGCCACGAACGCCGACAGCAGGTGCCCGACCGCCTCCGGGTCGATGCGCGCCGAGTATCCCGAGATCACCCCCCGCGCCTCGAGCCTGCGCACCCGCGACTGCACCGCCGAGACCGACAACCGGGCGCTGGCGGCCAGCTCCGCCAGCGTCGCGCGGCCGTCGGCGACCAACTCGCGCACCAGAATCCGGTCGACCTCGTCGAGCGTCTCACTCATGGCCGGAGACTATCGCAGGACCGCGCCGCCGTGACCCGCCCGAAATGGCTGGCAGCCTGGCAGCTCCGGGAGCGGTTCGCCGCGGGCCTGTCGGCGATGTACGCCGCCGAGGTGCCGGCATACGGCACCCTGGTCGAGGTCAGCGAGCAGGTCAACGCCGATTACGCGGCGGGCCATGCCGATGCCGAACGCTTCGGCTCGCTGCGGCGGGTCACCGCCGAGCGGCACGGCGCCATCCGGGTGGGCGGTCCGGCCGAACTGGTCGCCGTCGCCGACCTTTTCGCCGCGTTCGGCATGCTGCCGGTCGGCTACTACGACCTGCGGCGCGCCGCGTCCCCGGTCCCGGTGGTGTCGACCGCCTTCCGGCCGGTCGACCCAGAAGAGCTGTCCCGCAACCCCTTCCGGGTGTTCACCTCGACGCTGGCCACCCGCGACGCGCGCTACTTCGACGGCGACCTGCGCCGCCGCGTCGACGCCTTCGTGGCCCGGCGCCGGCTGTTCGACCCCGCGCTGCTGGCCCAAGCGCGGGTCATCGCCGCCGCGGGCGGCTGCGACGCCGACCAGGCGCCGGGGTTCGTCGCGGCGGCCGTGGCGGCGTTCGCGTTGTCCGACGAACCGATCGAGCGGTCCTGGTACGACGAACTCGCCCGGGTCTCGGGCGTGGCCGCCGACATCGCCGGCGTCGGCACCACCCACATCAACCACCTCACGCCGCGGGTGCTCGACATCGACGAGTTGTACCGGCGGATGACCCGGCGCGGCATCACCATGATCGACGCGATCCAGGGCCCGCCCCGCACCGACGGCCCCGCGGTGCTGTTGCGCCAGACCTCGTTTCGCGCCCTGGCCGAACCCCGCCGCTTCCGCGACGACGGCCGCATCAGCACCGGGACGCTGCGGGTGCGCTTCGGCGAAGTGGAGGCGCGCGGCGTCGCGCTGACGCCGAAGGGCCGGCGACGCTACGACGCCGCGATGGGCGCTGCCGACCCGGCTGCGGTGTGGGCGCAGTACTTCCCGGGCACCGACGCGGAGATGGCCGCCGACGGGCTGGCCTATTACCGCGGCGGCGACCCGTCGGCGCCGATCGTCTACGAGGACTTCCTGCCCGCGTCGGCGGCGGGCATCTTCCGGTCGAACCTGGATGCCGACGCGGGCTTTGAAAACGGTGCCGCCCCCGACGATTCCGGCTACGACGCCGCCTGGCTGGCCGGGGCCATCGGCCGCGAGATCTACGACCCGTATGCCCTCTACGAAGCGCTCTCCCAGGAGGCACTCTGATGAATCTGCCGACCGCTGACCAACTGCGCGCCCGGGCGCGTGAGGCCCTGCGCGCGATGGGCGCCGACGTCGCGCTCGGCGAGCCGGACGGCCACGGGATGCCGGCCAGCACCCCGATCACCGGCGAGGTGTTGTTCACCATCGCGCCCACCACACCCGAGCGGGCCGAGCGGACGATCAGCGAAGCGGCCCAGGCGTTTTCGGTGTGGCGCGGCACACCGGCCCCGGTACGCGGCGCGCTGGTGGCCCGCCTCGGCGAGCTGCTGACCGCGAACTGGCAGATGTCGATCATCTCCTGCACCTCGCCGGCGGCCTCGGAGGCGATCTTGCCGACCTCGAGGGTCACCAGGGTGGCCAGCTCGCCGCGGTGCGCGGTCAGCAGCTCGCCGAGGCGGGCCACCAGCGCGCCGCGTACCGGGGCCGGTGTGCCGCGCCACACCGAAAACG
>NZ_LZKY01000294.1:0-50176 GCF_001673055.1 Mycobacterium sp. 1245801.1 | reverse complement strand
ATTCGTGTTCGTACCAGCCGCCGCCGATACCCATCTGGATGCGGCCACCGGAGATGATGTCGGCCGTCGCGGCGACCTTGGCCAGGTAGACGGGGTTGCGGTAGCTCATCGCCGTGCACATCTGGCCGAGCTTGATCCGCGAGGTGGTCGCCGCGTAGGCGGCCATCAGCGACCAGGCCTCGTGCGTGGCTTCCCCGGTCGGCACGGGCACGGTGTGGAAATGGTCGTAGACCCAGAGTGAATCCCAGCTGCCCTTGTCCGCGTGGTCGGCCAGCTCGCGCATCACCGCCCAGTGGTTCTCCGGTTCGATGCCGACCAGATCCATTCGCCAGCCCTGCGGGATGAAGAGACCAAAGCGCATACCCGGACTGTAGCCGCAACCCCGCGGCCGTCACCCGCCCAGCGCGTCGAGCGCGGCCGCGACCGACTTCGCTCGCGACACCTCGTGCGGAGCATCGGGGGACTTACGCTTACCGAACGTTAAGTAAGTATGGGAGATCGTCATGCGGATCCTCGTCTCGGGTGCCAGCATCGCGGGCCCGGTCCTGGCCTACTGGCTGACCCGTCACGGCTTCGACGTCACCGTGGTGGAGCGCGCACCGACACTGCGCAAAACCGGCGGCCACGCCGTCGACTTGTTCCGTCCGGCAATGGAGATCTCGGCGAAGATGGGCGTCCTGCCACGCATCGAGGCGCGGGCCACCGGAACGGACCGGCTGACGATGCACCGGGAAGGCCGGACGAAGCCCACCCGGATCGACCTCACCAAGATCTACGCGGCCACCTCCGACCGGCACGTGGAGATCATGCGCGACGACCTCAGCGAGATCTACTACGACGCCGCGCGCGACGACGTCGAGTACCTGTTCGGTGACTCCATCACCGGGATCGAGCACGACGGCACCGTGACCTTCGAGCACGGCCCAGCGCGCACCTTCGACGTGATCGTGGGCGCCGACGGGCTGCACTCCAATGTGCGGCGCCTGACCTTCGGTGAAGACGCCGAGCTCACCCGCTTCCTCGGCGGCTACCTGTCGGTGGTCTCGGCGCCCAAGGCGCTGGTCGCGCCCGGCGAGATGGTCGCCCACATCGGGGTCGGGCGCTTCGCCGGCATCTACACCGCCGATCACCTGGACGACGCGCGGGCGGTGTTCATGTTCCGCAGCACGGCCGAATTGGATTACGACCACCGCGATGCGTTGCGGCAGAAGCGATTACTGCACGAGGCGTTTACCGGGATGCACGAGCAGGTGGACGGCTGGCTAAGCGAACTGGAGCGCACCCCCACCTTCTACTTCGACTCCATCACCCAGCTGCGCACCGATCGGTGGTCGCGCCGCCGGGTCACCCTGGTCGGGGACGCCGGATACTGTCCGGGGCCCGCGGTGGGCGGCAGCACCAGCCTCGCCGTCCTCGGCGCCTACGTGCTGGCCGGCGAGCTCGCCGAGGCCGACGGGGACCACCTGCGCGCCTTCGCCGCCTACGAACTCCGGATGCGCGAACCGGTGCACCGCAGCCGGTCGTTTGCCCGCGGTGCGGCCAAGGGCGTCATCCCCGGTTCACGAATCGGCCTGTGGGCGTTGACCCGTGGGGCCCAGCTGGTCTCGGCGATGCCCGGACCGCTGTCGCGGTCCTTGGCGAAGCTCAACACCAAGGGCGTGCGGATGCACGACTCGATGCCGGTCCCCGAGTACACCTTCAGCGACGTCTGACAGCATGTTGCGTAGAGCCGCGGACCCGAGTCACCGCGCGCCACCACGGGAAGGCTGCAGATGGAACTGACCGGTGTTGGGATCTGGAGCAGTCAACTGCGCTACGGCGACCCGGCCGAATCCGCCGACGCCGCAGCGGAACTCGACGACCTGGGCTTCCCCGCGCTGTGGATACCGGATGTCGGCGGTCCGGTGTTCGACGCGGTGGGTCATCTGCTCGGCGCGACCAAGCGAACCGTGATCGCCACCGGGATCCTGAACCTGTGGATGCATTCGCCCTCCGAGGTCGCCGACTCCTACGCGGCCCTGACCGCCGAGCACGGTGACCGCTTCCTGCTGGGCATCGGCGTCAGCCACGCGCCGCTGATCGATGCCGGCCAACCCGGTCGCTACCGCAAACCGCTGGCGGCAACGGCGGCGTTCCTGGACGGCTTGGATGCCGCGCCGCGGCCGGTGCCCATCGAGCGCCGGGTCCTTGCCGCGCTCGGCCCCAAGATGCTGACCCTGTCGGCGACCCGCGCCGGGGGCGCCCACCCGTACCTGGTCACCCCCGAACACACCGCCTCCGCCCGTGCGACTTTGGGCCAGGGCCCATTGCTGCTGCCCGAACAGACGGTGATCCTGACCGACAGCGCCGAGGAGGCCCGCCAGATCGGAACCGATTGGCTGCGCGCGTATTTGGCCTTGCCCAACTACGCCAACAACCTGTTGCGCAGCGGCTTCTCCGAGGACGACCTGTCGCAGGTGAGCGACCGGCTCTTCAACGCGATCATCGCGTGGGGCGACGAAGAGGCCATCATGCGCCGCGTCGCCGAACATCGTTCCGCTGGCGCCGACCACGTCTGCGTCCAGGTGCTGCTGGCCGATCCCCGCGCCTTCCCGCGCGAGGAATGGCGCCGGATCGCCGCCGCCTCTCGGTAGGGTGACCGGCCGCGTCGACGCGGCCTAGGGTGAGCTATGGCTTCCAAACAGACGCTGTTTCGGATCTTTTACCGCATCGGTTTCACCCCGTGGGACGGTCATCCGCTCGCCCAGAGCGTGCGCGATCTCGTCGAGGGCACCCCCGACGCCGCCGCGCTCCCCGCAGGGTCGGCCCTGGAGGTCGGCTGCGGCACCGGCGACTGCTCCATCTACCTCGCCCAGCACGGCTGGAAGGTCACCGCGGTCGACTTCGTGGCCAAACCGCTCGAGCGCGCCCGCGCGAAGGCACAGGCTGCGGGCGCCACGGTCGACTTCGTCCAGGCCGACGTCACGCAGTTGAGCCGGACGGGCATCGGCACCAACTTCGGGTTGATCGTCGACAACGGGTGCCTGCACAACATGAGCGACGCGGATCGCGACGCCTATGTCCGCGAGATCAGCGCCCTTGCCGCACCCGACGCCCGCCTGCTGATCGTCGCGTTCGTGCCCGGTGGCCGGGTCGGCGTGCGCGGGATCGACCGCGCCGAGATGGAACGTCGATTCACCCAGAGCTGGACGCTGCTGTCGGCCGGCGCCGAACGCGAGCTGGACCGCGCCGAGAAGACGCCGGCGTGGTACTACCTATTCGCGCGCCGCGACACGTAACCTGTTGCGACGACACGCCGTGGCGCTTCGCAATGGCTTAAGTCTCGGCGCAGCGGCCGAGCCGCCGTACGCATAAGCCCCCGAAACCACGAGGTTTCGGGGGCTTATGCGCTTGCGTTGGTGCGGGCTAGGTCAGCGACGCCGGCGGCAGGAACCGGTCGCCGTAGCGGGCCGCAAGCTCCTTGGCCCGGGCCACGAAGGCTTCCTTGCCGATGCCGTGCTTGCCCTCGTAGCCGACGATGAACTGGGCGCTACCACCGGTGTAGGGCGGGAAGCCGATGCCCATGATCGACCCGATGTTGGCGTCGGCGGTCGACGTCAGCACGCCCTCGTCCAGGCACTTCTGCGTCTCGAGCGCCTCGGCGAACAACATGCGATCGATCATGTCCTGCAACGGAATATCGGCGCTGCCGGACTTGAACGTCTCGCGCAGGCCCGGCCATAGCCGGGTGCGCTTGCCGTCGACGTACTCGTAGAAACCCGCGCCCTTCAGCCGCGACGGGCGGCCCAGCTCGATCATCTTCTCGACGACGGCCTCGGCCGGGTGCGGCTCGTAGGTGCCGCCCGCGTCCTCGACACCCTTGCGGGTGGCCGTGGCGATCTTGTGCATCAGCTCCAGGTTGAGCTCGTCGGACAGCTGCAGCGGCGGCGCCGGGTAGCCGGCCTGCGAACCGGCGTGCTCGACGCTGGCCGGCTCCACGCCCTCACCGAGCATGGCGAGCGCCTCGTTGACGAACGTGCCGATGACGCGGCTGGTGAAGAAGCCGCGGCTGTCGTTGACGACGATCGGGGTCTTGCCAATGGCCAGCGTGTAGTCGAACACCCGGGCCAGCGCCTCGTCGGAAGTCTTTTCGCCCCTGATGATTTCGACCAGCGGCATCTTGTCGACCGGCGAGAAGAAGTGGATCCCGATGAAGTCCTCCTGGCGCTTCACGCCGGTCGCCAGACCGGTGATCGGCAGCGTCGAGGTGTTCGACCCCAGCAGTGCGTTGGGCTCGACGATGTCCTCGATCTCCTGGAACACCTTGTGTTTGAGTTCCTGGTTCTCGAACACCGCCTCGATCACGAAGTCGACGCCCTTGAAGGCCTCGGGGTCGGCGGCCGGGGTGATCCGGTCCAGCAGCGCCTTGCTCTTCTCCTCGGTGGTCTTGCCACGCTGAAGCGCCTTGGCCTCAAGCTTTTCCGAGTAGCCCTTGCCCTTCTCGGCGGCCTCGAGGCTGACGTCCTTGAGCACCACCTCGAAGCCGGCCTTGGCCGAGACGTAGGCGATACCGGCGCCCATCATGCCCGCACCCAGCACACCGATCTTGTTGATCTTGACCGGTTCGATGCCGTCGGGCCGCGACCCACCGCCGTTGATGTGCTGCAGGTCGAGGAAGAACGCCTGAATCATGTTCTTGGCGACCTGGCCGGTAACCAGCTGGGTGAAATAGCGGCTCTCGATGCGGCTGGCGGTGTCGAAGTCCACCTGCGCGCCCTCGACGGCCGCGTCCAGGATGGCGCGCGGCGCCGGCATCGGTGCGCCCTTGAGCTGCTTCTTGAGCAGCGCCGGGAACGACGGCAGGATGCCGGCCAGCGCGGGGCTGGCGGGGGTGCCGCCGGGCATCTTGTAGCCCTTTTTGTCCCATGGCTGGGTGTATGAGTCGGGGTCGTCCTTGACCTGTTTGATCCAGGCCTTGGCGGCGGGCACCAATTCGTCTACCGAGCCGACGATTTCGTCGACCAGGCCGATCTCCTTGGCCTTGTCGGCCTTGAACCGGGTGCCCTGCGACAGGATGTTCATGAAGGCGTTCTGGATGCCGAACATCCGCACGGTGCGGGTCACCCCGCCGCCGCCGGGCAGCAGGCCCAGCGTGACCTCGGGCAGGCCGACGACCAGGCCCTTGACGTCCGCTGCGATGCGGTGGTGACAGGCCAGCGCGATCTCCAGACCGCCGCCCAGCGCCGCGCCGTTGATGGCGGCCACCACTGGCTTGCCCAGCGTCTCGAGCGCACGCAGGTCGCGTTTGACCGACTCGACGGTGTCGAACGCCTCCCCGGCGTTCTCCGGGCCGAGGTTGATCATGCCCTTCAGGTCACCGCCGGCGAAGAAGGTCTTCTTCGCGCTGGTGATCACCACACCGGTGATCGAATCCTTCTCGGCGGCAAGGCGTTCTACAGCGTTGTGCATGGACTCGCTGTAGTGCTCGTTCATCACGTTGGCCGACCCGGTGGGGTCGTCCAGGGTCAGGGTGACGATGCCGTCGTCGTCCTTGTCCCACTGAATGGTGTTCTCTGCCATGGTCTTAAACCCTCTCGATGATGGTGGCGACACCCATGCCGCCGCCGATGCACAGCGTGATCAGCGCGCGACGCGCGTTGCGGCGCTCGAGCTCGTCGACCATGGTGCCGGTGATCATGGCGCCGGTGGCGCCCAGCGGGTGGCCCATCGCGATGGCGCCACCGTTGACGTTGAGCTTCTCGTCGGGGATGTTGAGGTCCTTCTGGAACTTCAGCACCACCGACGCGAACGCCTCGTTCAGCTCGAACAGGTCGATGTCGTCGATCGTCAGGCCCGCGCGGTCGAGCACCTTCTGCGTGGCCGGGGTCGGGCCGGTGAGCATGATGACCGGGTCCGAGCCGCTGGTGGCGGTGGCCACGATGCGTGCCCGCGGCGTCAGGCCCTGCGACTTGCCCGCGGCTTCCGAACCGACCAGCACCAGCGCGGCGCCATCGACGATGCCCGAGCTGTTGCCGCCGGTGTGGACGTGGTTGATCTTCTCAACCCAGTGGTACTTGGTGAGCGCGACGTCGTCGAACCCGCCCATCTCACCGATCCCGTCGAACGCGGTCTTCAGCTTGCCCAGGCCCTCGAGCGTGGTGTCGGGCCGCATGTGCTCGTCGTGGTCGAGGATGACCAGACCGTTCTGGTCGCGCACCGGCACCACCGACTTGGCGAAGTAGCCGCCCGACCACGCCGCGGCGGCCTTCTGCTGGCTGCGCAGCGCGTAGGCGTCGACGTCGTCGCGGGAGAAGCCCTCGATGGTGGCGATCAGGTCGGCGCCGATGCCCTGGGGCACGAAGCCGATCTGGTAGTTGGTCTCGGGGTCGGTCGCCCAGGCGCCGCCGTCGGAGCCCATCGGCACCCGGCTCATCGACTCGACACCGCCGGCCAGCACCAGGTCGTCCCAGCCGGACCGGACCTTCTGGGCGGCGGTGTTGACGGCCTCGAGACCGGAGGCGCAGAACCGGTTGAGCTGCACGCCGCCGGTGGTCTCCGGCAGGCCGGCGGCCAGCACCGCGGTGCGGGCGAGATCGCCGCCCTGGTCACCGACCGGGGACACAACGCCCAGGATCATGTCGCTGATCAGGTTCTCGTCCAGGTCCGGGAACCGCCGGCGCAGCTCGTCCACCAGGCCCACGACCAGGTTGAGCGGCTTGACCTCGTTCAGCGAACCGTTGCGCTGCTTGCCCCGCGGGGTGCGGATGGCCTCATAGATAAAAGCTTCTTCGGACATGACGACTTCCTGTTCTGACGAATAGGGTTCGAATCCGTCTTCGAGATAGATTCCGCCCCACCCTAACAGGGTCCCCGGCCAACCTGTTGGTTGGGCAAGATCGCGCAGCTCAGAGGCACCGAGTGACGCACGCCACGCGTCGGCTTGCGGGGTCGGGCGGCCGCCCCGGCCGAACGTGCGACTACGTTCACGCTCGGCGACGAGTGTGCGCCTAACTTCACGCTGGCTGGTGGGCGTCCCGGGCACTGGCCGTGGCCGGCCACGCCTAAGCTCGACCACCATGACGGTGGAGCGACTGCGCCCCTACGCGACCACGGTGTTCGCCGAGATGTCGGCGCTGGCCGCGCGCATCGGAGCGGTGAACCTGGGCCAGGGGTTTCCCGACGAGGACGGCCCCCCGGCCATGCTCAAGGCCGCCCAGGAGGCCATCGCCGACGGCGTCAACCAGTACCCCCCGGGCATCGGCATCGCGCCGCTGCGCCACGCCATCGCCGCCCAGCGCCGGCGCCGCTACGGCATCGACTACGACCCCGACACCGAGGTGCTGGTGACGGTCGGGGCGACCGAGGCCATCGCCTCGGCGGTGATCGGCCTGGTCGAGCCGGGCTCCGAGGTCCTGCTGATCGAGCCGTTCTACGACTCCTACTCGCCGGTGGTGGCGATGGCCTCCGCGCAACGGGTGGCCGTGCCCCTGGTCCCCCACGGTCGCGGCTTCGCCCTGGACGCCGACGCGCTGCGCCGGGCGGTTACGCCCCGGACCCGGGCGCTGATCGTCAACTCACCGCACAACCCGACCGGCACCGTGCTGCGCGCCGAAGAGTTGGCGGCCATCGCCGAGGTGGCGGTCGCGGCCGACCTGCTGGTGATCACCGACGAGGTCTACGAGCATCTGGTATTCGACCGCCACCGACACGTGCCGCTGGCCGGCTTCGACGGCATGGCCGAGCGCACCATCACCATCTCCAGCGCGGCCAAGATGTTCAACTGCACCGGCTGGAAGATCGGATGGGCTTGCGGCCCAGCGCATCTGATCGCCGGGATGCGCGCGGCCAAACAGTACCTGAGCTATGTTGGCGGCGCGCCGTTCCAACCGGCGGTGGCGCTGGCCCTGGACACGGAGGACGCATGGGTGGACGACCTGCGCGCCACGCTGCAGGCCAGACGCGATCGGCTGGCCGCCGGGCTGATCGACGTCGGGTTCGAGGTGCACGACAGCGCCGGCACGTACTTCCTGTGCGCCGATCCGCGTCCGCTGGGATACGACGACAGCAGCGAGTTCTGCGCGGCGCTGCCGGAAAAGGTTGGCGTTGCCGCGATCCCGATGTCGGCGTTCTGTGACCCCGCTGCGACGAGCGGTCCGGCCGACGTGTGGAATCACTTGGTGCGCTTCACCTTCTGTAAACGTGACGACACGCTCGACGAGGCGATCAAGCGGCTGGCCGCGCTGAAAGACGCCGGTTAGCCGGCAGTGCCCATCACGCGCTTACGCAGACCCTCCAGCGCGGCGTGCAGGATTTTCTTGCGGGCCCGGGCGATCCAGAACTCCGGTAGCGGCGCCCACGGTTCGACGGTGATGGTGAAGCGCACCCTGGTCTTGTCCACGCCCAGCCGGCTCAGGTTGTACTCGCCGTGCTGACCGTGCTGCTGCGCCGTCTTCCGGGCGTCCCACACCATCCAGTCTGGGCCCCAATGGTATTCGAGCAATTCCGTGTCGTGGATGCCGGTCACCGAGATCGTGACCTTCACGTGGTGGGGGCGGCCGTCGGGATGCTTGTCGACGACCTCGACCCGCTTGTGGACCGACGACCACGAGGGCACGGCATCCATATCGGCGAGCGCCTCCATGATGACTTCCGGAGGCGCGTCGATGATGATTTCCGACGATGCTTGAACGGCCACTACTACTAAGTTAACGCCAGCGCAGCCACCGGCGAAGGCTATTCGGTCCCGGGGGACTCCCTGTCGCCCGAGACCAGGTCGCGCAACCCCTTCATGGAGGCGTCGAGAACGCTCTCGGCGGCCCGTCGCACGATGAACGCGGGCATGGGCCGGCCGGGTTCGACGGTGATGTCGAAGCGCACCCGAGTCTGGTCGATCCCTTCGGGTTTGAGGGTGTATTCGACGTGCTGCCCATGCTGCTGAGAGGTCCCCGTGGCGTCGTAGACGACCCAATCGGGACCCCAGTGATATTCCAGGACCTCCTTGTCGACCAGCCCGAGAATCTTGATGGTGGTCTTGACATGGTGGGGCCGGCCGTCGGGATAACGGTCGATCACTTCGATGTGTTTGTGCAGCGGCGACCACGATGACAGGACGCCGACATCTGTCAGCGCCTCCATGACCACTTCTGGCGGCGCGTTGACGACGAATTCCCGTGATGCTTTTACGGCCACTGAAGATCAACTTAGCAACGCCGATCCCGCTGCGGACGGATTCGGCGTAACCAGTTCCCTACCAGTTGATTTCGGCAAGCGGTGTGGTTTTCGCCGGCGGCGGTCCGACCGGTCCGGCCGGGGTCCGCGAAAAGCGTGGGGCGGGCGCGGCCTGGTCGGCGCCATGGGCGGTGATCACCGTGGACCGCGTCCGCAAGTGCTCGTCGGTGGCGGCCTCGCTCCACGTCAGCACTGCGGTGACGCACGCGTCGGTGCCGGCGAACGTCTGTGCCCACTCGTCGCGCGTGCGCCCGGCGAACCGCCGGGTGAAGATCTCGCGCATCCGCGGATACGAAGCTTTGTCGTGTTGGGCCGGCACGTCATCGGGTGACAGGCCAAGCCCATCGAGCAACGCCGCGAAGAATTGCGGCTCGATGGCGCCGACGGCCACGTACTTACCGTCGGCGGTCTCGTAGCAGCCATAGAACGGGGCGCCACCGTCGAGCAGAAACGATTCGCGCCGGTCGCGCAGTGCCCCAGTGGACTTCATGGTCCACATCATCTGGGACAGCAGGCTGACACCGTCGACCATCGCCGCGTCGATCACCTGCCCGGTGCCCGTGCGTTCGCGTTCGTAGAGGGCGGCCGCGATGCCGATCACCACCAGCATCGAGCCGCCGCCGAAGTCGGCGACCAGGTTCAGCGGCGGCATCGGTGGCCGGTCGGCATATCCCAGCGCCGACAGCGCACCGGTCTGCGCCAGGTAGTTGATGTCATGCCCGGCGGTCGCGGCCAGCGGCCCGTCCTGGCCCCAGCCGGTCATCCGGGCGTAGATCAGCCGCGGGTTGAGCGCCGCGCAGTCGTCGGGCCCGATGCCGAGCCGCTCGCAGGTTCCGGGCCGGAAGCAGTCCAGCAGCACGTCGGCCTTGGCGGCCAGGCCCAGCAGCGCCTGCGGCTGCGCCTTGACGTCCAGGTCGACGATCCGCTTGCCGCGATGCAGCAGATCACGACCCTCGGCCGGCATCGCCACGCCTGTTTGGTGGCGACCCGCTTCGCCCGGCTTCGCCGCGCTCGCGATCGCCACGCCTGTTTGGTGGCGACCCGCTTCGCCCGGCTTCGCCGCGCTCGCGATCGCCACGCCGCCGGGCCGGCGCACCCGCACCACGTCCGCACCCAGGTCGGCGAGCAGCATTCCCGCGTGCGGCCCGGGACCGATGCCACCGAGTTCGATGACGCGCACCCCCGCCAGCGGCCCGCCACCGCCCACGGCGGCTAGTTACCCTTCTTCACCTGGAGCACCCGCTCGCGCAGCGCCTTGGTCGCCGAATCGATGGTTCCCTTCACGGCACGCTTGAGCACGAAGCCCGGCAGCGGCACGTTCGGGTCGGCCAGCAACTCGAACCTGACCAGGGTCCCTTCGCCCTGCGGCACCAGGGTGTACTTTCCGTCCTGCGCCTTCTGCTGCGAGGAGCTGACCAGCTTCCAGCTCACCACGTTGTCGCCCCAGGTGTAGGCCACCACCTGTTCATCGGTGATCCCGGCGACCTTGACCTTCATCCGCACTTGGCGGGGGCGCCCGTCGTCGCCGGTGTCGAGGATCTCCGCACTCTGATGCGGCTCCGACCAGTCGGGCATCGCTTCGAAGTCGGCGATGACGTCCAGAATCTCCTGGGGACTGGCTTCGATGACGATGTCGCGGGATTCTTTGAGTGCCATGGCCCGCACGATACTGGCACCGCGTCTCACCCGGAACGGATTGAACTTCGAGCGTACCGTCGTGCCTGTGACTGATGCCGCGACCGATACCGCATACACCGTCGGTGACTACCTGTTGGACCGTCTCGCCGAGCTCGGCGTCTCGGAGATCTTCGGTGTTCCCGGCGATTACAACCTGGAATTCCTCGACCACATCATCGCCCATCCCCGCATCCGCTGGGTCGGCAACGCCAACGAGCTCAACGCCGGCTACGCGGCCGACGGATACGGTCGCCTGCGCGGAATGTCGGCTTTGGTAACGACATTCGGCGTCGGCGAGCTCTCGGCGGCCAACGCGATCGCGGGCAGCTACGCCGAACAGGTACCAGTCGTGCACATCGTCGGCGGCCCGTCCAAGGACGCCCAGGGCACCCGCCGGGCGCTGCACCATTCGCTCGGCGACGGGGACTTCGAGCACTTCTTCCGGGTCAGCCGCGAAATCACCTGCGCCCAAACTAATCTCATGCCCGCGACGGCCCGCCGCGAGATCGACCGGGTGTTGTCGGAGGTGCGTGAGCAGAAACGCCCCGGCTACATCCTGCTGTCCACCGACGTGGCGCGCTTCCCCACCGAGCCGCCGGAGGCGCCGTTGCCCCGCTACACCGGGGGCACCAGTCCCCGCGCGCTGGCCATGTTCGTCGAGGCGGCGAGCGCACTCATCGGCGACCACCAGGTCACGGTGCTCGCCGACCTGCTGGTGCACCGGCTGCAGGCGATCAAGGAACTCGAGGCGCTGCTGGCCGCCGACGTGGTGCCGCACGCCACGTTGATGTGGGGCAAGAGCCTGCTCGACGAGAGCTCACCCCACTTCCTGGGCATCTACGCCGGGTCGGCCAGCGCGCCGGCGGTGCGCGCCGCGATCGAGGACGCGCCCGTGCTGGTGACCGCCGGCGTCGTGTTCACCGACATGGTCAGCGGCTTCTTCAGCCAGCGCATCGACCCGGCCCGGACCATCGATGTGGGCCAGTATCAGAGCAGCGTGGCCGGGGAAGTCTTCGCGCCGTTGGAAATGGGCGCCGCGCTCGACGCGCTGGCCACCATCGTGGCCCGGCGCGGGGTCTCGTCGCCGCCGGTGGTCTCGCCGCCCGCCGAGCCGCTGCCGCCGCCCCCGCCCCGCGACGAACCGCTGACCCAGAAGATGTTGTGGGACCGCCTGTGTGTGGCCCTCACACCGGGCAACGTGGTGCTCGCCGACCAGGGCACCTCCTTCTACGGCATGGCCGACCACCGGCTGCCGCAGGGCGTGACGTTCATCGGTCAACCACTATGGGGCTCAATCGGTTACACGTTGCCCGCCGCGCTCGGGGCGGCCGTGGCGCACCCGGACCGCAGGACGGTGTTGATCATCGGCGACGGCGCGGCGCAACTGACCGTCCAGGAGCTGGGCGCCTTTTCGCGCGAGGGCCTGACCCCCGTCATCGTGGTGGTCAACAACGACGGCTACACGATCGAGCGGGCGATCCACGGCCAGACCGCGCCCTATAACGACATCGTGAGCTGGCAGTGGACGGACGTTCCCCGGGCGCTGGGCGTCAGCGACCACTTGTCGTTCCGGGTGCAGACCTACGGCGAGCTCGACGACGCCCTGACCGCAGCGGCGCAGCACCAGGACCGCATGGTGTTCGTCGAGGTGATATTGCCACGGCTCGAAATCCCCAACCTGCTCGTCGACCTCGTCCGACCGACGTCACCGGACGGCAGCCCCCGGCGCTGACGCCCTAGCGCGAGTTCGGGGTTCGCTCCGGGCTGGAGGAGCGCAGGATGGCCTGCACCGTGCGCCGGCAGCGACCGCAGTCGGCGCCCGCCCCACAGGCCTGGGCGACTTCCTTGGTCGTCGACGCCCCGCATTCCACGGCCTCGGTCACGGTTTGGCTGGTGACGCCGTTACACAGGCATACGAACACCGGCGAGCCCTCAGTCCGCCCCGATGCGCATCATGTCGAAGAATCGGCCGACGAACAGCGGCGGGTAGGCACCGATGCCCGCGCCGGACATCCATTGCGCCGCGGCATCGGGGTGGTCGATCCAGCGCCGCGCGCTTTCCTCGTCGGGAAACTCCTGCAGGATCAGCACCTCGTGATCGTCGTCGAAAGCCTGGAATACCCACGTCTTTCGGATTCCGGCGGTGGTGAATCTGTCTATCGCCGTGCCGACTTCGGAGGTCAGCAGGGACACGTCGTTGACCGACGCGATGGCGGCAACCACGACGCCCGGTGCCGCAGGGGTTTTCGGTGGCTGCGCGATGAACCTGTCGACGATCTCGCCGGCGAAGACCGCGGGTATGTCCTCGACGCCGGCCTCGTCGAACCAGTCGAAGAAGACCCGGGAGCGCAACAGCTCCACGATCGGCTCCCTGCTGTGGACGCCGATCATCACCAACACCCGCCCGTGGTCATGTGTCGAGGTGTAGACGAGCACATGGTGTGCACCGATGTCGGCCAGGGCGGCCTTATTGCGTTCCAGCAGGGGCCAGACCCGGGTCGGGTCGGGGACGCGATAATCCGACGCGATCACCATTGAATGAATGTCGCCGTTGTTCACCGCAGTTGGTCCTTCATCACTTTCCCTGTGGCGTTGAGTGGAAGTGAATCAAGGAACTCTACCGCGCGCGGCACTTTGAACCCGGCCATCCGGTCCCGGCACCAGCCGATCAGCTCTTCGGCGCTGACATCGGCATTACGGACCACGAAAGCCTTGCCCACCTGGCCCATCCGCTCATCGGGGACACCGATGACGGCCGCCTGCGCGACGGCCGGGTGGCTGAGCAGGAAGCCCTCGATCTCGGCCGGGTAGGCGTTGAATCCACCGACGATGAACATGTCCTTCTTCCGGCCGACGATGCGCAGCCGACCGGCCTCGGTGAATTCCCCCAGATCCCCGGTGTGCAGCCACCCCTCGCCGTCGATCGCTTGGGCGGTGGCCTCCGGTTCGTCGAGGTACCCCTGCATGACTCCGTAGCCACGGACCAGCACTTCGCCGTCGTCGGCGATGCGCACCTCGACCCCGTCGCACGGCACGCCCGCGGTGGTGGCCACATCCTCGAAGGAGTCGCCGGGCAGCGAAAGGGTGACGTTGCCGGCTTCGGTCAGGCCGTAACCCGTCATCAACGTCTGGAAGGGCAGCTCGTCATGGATGCGCCGCACCAGCTCGACGGGAATGTCCGCGGCGCCGGTCACCCCCGCACGCAACGACGACAGCGTGGACTTGTCCCCCACCGTCAGCAACGAGTGATACAGCGTAGGCGGTCCGGGAAGCATTGTAATGCGTTCGCGTTCAATGAGATTCACGACGGTGTCGACGTCGAACACCGCGACGGGCAGCATCGTCGCACCGCGCAGGAAAGAGGTCACCAGGCCGGCCTTGAGCCCGAAGGTGTGGAAGTACGGGTTGATCTGGAGATAGCGGTCGCCCGCGCGCAGGTCCGCGAGCGTCGCCCACTCCTCGTACATGCGCAGCGTCTGGCCGTGATTCAGCATTGCGCCCTTGGGGCGCCCGGTGGTGCCCGAGGTGAAGATGATGTCCGAGGTATCGGTGCCGCGCACCGGACGCTCGAACGGTGAACCGCTGGACAGGAAGTCGGACTTCAGGTCGATGACCGGCACCCCGGCGGGGGCGCTGTAATCCTGGTTCAGAAAGCCCTTCTGGACCAGGACCGCCTTCACCTTGCTGCGGCCGATGATGTCACCGGCCTCTTCGGTCTTGAACCGGGTGTTGACCGGGACGAGCACACCGCCCGCGGTGAGCAACCCGAACGCGGCGATGATCCACTCGGCCGAATTCGGTGCCCAGATCGCGACCCGGTCGCCCTTTTCGATGCCGAGGTCAGCGAAAGCGCCTGCGGCGCAACGAATTCGCTTGACGACTTCGGCGAAAGTCAAACGCAGCGGACCGTCGACGACTGCTTCCGCATCGCCGAAGCGGTCCGCTGCGCTCAAGACCATCTCGGGGATGGTCTGCCATGCCTGGTTTGGCCGGTCGGTCACACCGTGACGAGCCGACCGAGGTTGCCGCCCATGATCTTGGCCTGGTCGTCAACGGACAGGTGCGACAGCGCGTTGACGTAGTACGTCGGCTCCGCCAGGCCCTCCGGGTGCGGCCAGTCCGAGCCGTACAAGACCTGATCCACACCGACGAGGCTGATCAGGTCGTCGATGCCGTCCTCGAAGAACGGGCTGACGTGGATCCGGTTCTTGACCGTCTCGACGGGGTCGCTCGGGAAGGCCTCCGGGGCCTTCCGGAAGACCTCGGCCAGGCCGTCGAGCAGCGGGGTCATCCACTTCGAACCGGCCTCGACGATCGCGACCTTCAGCTTCGGGTGGCGGTAGAGCGCGCCGTGGATCACCCACGAGCCCACCGCATCCTGGATCGGGCGCCATTCGTTGAGAATGTTCATCGCATTCGTCTGGAACGGCAGCATTTCCTGTTCGGCGCCGTCCCACTCGGAGGTGTAGCGCGAGTAGCCGCTGTCGCTGGAGTGCATGCCGACCAGCACGTCGTGCTCGACGACCCTTTCCCAGAATGGGTCGAACTCGGGCACCGCGAACGACCGCGGGCCGCGGAAGCCGGGGACGGGAGCCGGGCGGATCAAAATGGCGCGGGCGCCGCGCTTGACCGCCCACTCCAGTTCCTCGATCGCCTTCTCCACGATCGGCAGCGTGATGACCGGCGTAGTAAAGATGCGGTTCTGGTAGTTGAAGCCCCAGACCTCGTCGAGCCACTCGTTCAACGCGTGAACCAGGACGTGGATGGCGACCGGGTCGTCGCGCAGCCGCTCCTCGAGCAGGCTGGCCAGCGTCGGGAACATCAGCGTGCGGTCCAGGCCCAGCTCGTTCATCTTCTCCAGCCGCGGGCCGGGTTCGAAGAACGCCGGTATCGCGCGCATCGGCTCGCCGAACAGCTCGCGCTTGGATTTGCCGTCCGGGTTACCGAACTTGAAGTACTCCTCCCAGGCACCCGGCCGGGCGACGACCTCGAAGGTCGGGTTGGGAATGTAGTTGCTGATTTGGCCGCGGATGGCGATCTTCGTCCGCCCGTTGACCTGCACGTACTGGACATAGTCCTTGTACGCCTTGGGCAAGAACTTGGTCAGCGCTTCCGGCGGCTCGTACAGATGGTTATCCGCGTCAAAGATCGGAAACGGGACGTCTTCCCGGTGCGACAACTGCCCCATGAAATCCTCCTTCTTGATTTGTGAGAATACTATTCTCTACAGGCGCCTAACCGCAACGTGCCCCCGCCGAACCGCTGTTCGACGAGGTCAGCACGACACGTAGATCTTGTAGGTGGCGGTGGCCGGTTCCCCGGGCTTGTCGGTCTTGTAGCCGTTGGCGGTGCCGCTGACGGTGAATTTGTCGCCCGTCATGCTCATGTCGCCGGTCCCGTCGCCGCCCCGGGAGTACATCCCGGTGAAGCCGCCCACATTCTGGATGTGCACCGACTCGACCGTCGCCGGTTGCGCGCTCTCGTCGACGATGAGCTTGGCGCCGGCAAAATCGCTACCGATGTCGATGGTCCGGGTCCATTCGCGTTGCCCGCACTTGACGATATGAAAATTCCGGTCGTTGCCGTTGACGGTGACGGATGCCGTGCCGGCGAGTTGGGTCGGCGGTCGCGACGTGCACGCCGCGACCAAGGTAATGGTCAGGACCGCAGTGGCGGCCGCGATGGGACTCCGCACCGAGTCACCTCAATTCTCGCCGGCGAAAGTTCTTGGGCTGCAGCGATGATGTTATTCTCGCCAAAAGAGAATGCCAATATCGGGTTCTTGCCGAGGAGCGATAACAAGAACATGGTGGACCTGGAGATCGACGACGGGTTGGCCGTGGTCACCATCGACCGCCCGCACGCGCGCAACGCCATTGGCCTGGACACCATGGACCAGCTGGAGAAGGCGCTCGACGCGGCGGCGGATGCGCAGGCGCTGGTGATCAAGGGCGCCGGGGACAAGGCCTTCGTCTCCGGCGGTGACCTCAAGGAACTGAGCGCGCTGCGGACCGAGGAGGACGCCGCGGCGATGGCCCGGCGGATGCGGTCCATCTGCGACCAGCTGGCGGACTTCCCCGCCCCCGTCATCGCCGCGCTCAACGGTCACGCGTTCGGGGGCGGCGCCGAAGTCGCGGTCGCCGCCGACATCCGGGTGGCCGCCGACGACATCAAGATCGCCTTCAACCAGGTGCAGCTGGAGATCATGCCGGCCTGGGGCGGAGCCGAGCGGCTGGCCGCGCTGGTCGGAAAGAGCAAGGCGCTGCTGTTGGCCGGTTCGGGAACCGCCCTCGGCGCCGCCGAGGCCGAGCGGATCGGCCTGGTGGACCAGGTGCTGCCCCGCGCCGTCTTCGACTCACCCGACGAAGGATGGCGAGCGGTCGCGAGGTCGCTGGCCCGCCGCCCGGCGACGGAGATAAAGCGCGTAATCCGCGGAGTTTCTCCTGATGAGGCGATAGCATCCTTTGCGCGACTATGGGTTGCCGACCCACACTGGCAGGCCGCAGAACGGGTCATGAACCGCAACACCAAACCGCGCCCGGCAGCCGGAGGAGCGTCATGACCATCAACTTGAAGACGGTGCTGGGCGTCGGCCCCGCCATCTCGTTGGCCTGTCTGTTGGCCGCGGCGGGAGTGCTGGCGGGAAGCGGGCGGGCACACGCCGATGACCCCGTCATGCATCACGTCAGGTACACCGTCACCGCGCAGAATCCGATTTACACCAGCATCTATTACCTGGACCATCAGCCGGCCAAGTTTTCCGATTACAGCCACAACCCCTATTCGTTCACGCCACACGTCGACGTCGACCTCGCCCCGGGCAAACCGTGGGGCTTCGATCTGGACATGTCGGACCCCGATCATTACGCCATGGTCGTGGCGAGCACGGGCACGGAGCCCGGCACGCCGGGGCTTCACTGTGAGCTGGCGGTAGACGGCGCCGTCGTCGTATCCAAGGACGGCCCCAAAGGCGTGCTCTGCTCGCTGCGTAACTGGTGAACCAGCCAGGTCTCCGGCACACCCTCGATCGGTTGCGGTTCGCCTTCCAGGCGGCGCAGGTAGTTTTCGACCAGCTCCACCGTCTCGGCATGGCCGGCGGACATGCCGATCGCCTGCTCGAGCACCAGAAAGCGCGAGAGGCTGCTCATCAGCACCGTCCACACCACCGGGGGGATGTCGATGTCCTGGCCCTCGTCTTGAATCCTGGAGCCGTAGCGCTCCAGCGCCGTCGCCACCGCTTGGCGCTGTTCTTCGCGGAAACGCTCTGCGTAATAAGCGATTTCGGCCCGCATGTCCTTGCGGTGGTTGGCCAGCGCCATGAATTCCATGGAAATCCGGGTGAAGGCGGGGTCGGTGCCGAATCGCCACAGCGCCCACAGCGGCTGTGGCAACTTCAGCATTTGCGCGTGCGCCTCGAGGGCCTCTTCGGCCCGGCGGCGGAACACCTCGAGGAACAGCTCTTCCATGGTGCGGAAGTAGTAGTGCACCAGCTGGGGTTTCAATCCCGCCCGGCCCGCCAGCCGGCGCGACGTCACCGCGGCATACCCCTCTTCGAGCATCAGCTGCTCGGCAGCATCGAGCAACAGACCACGGTTTTTCGCGTCCGGCGCCCCGATCCTGCGGGCCGATGTCATGTCCCTGCTCCGTACTGTGTGCCATCCCGTGCCGACCACACGGATCGTATCGTGGCGCGGCGTTGCGATCTTGACCCTGACATTACCGCCATGCTAAGCAGGTGCTCAGCATATTTTCGATCTCGTAATCACGCGGCGATACCGCTTGCCCCGGTACACCACCGGTTAACCCAGCCCAGGGGGACGCACTGAAGATGAGCAACTTCGAGACGATTGACTTCTTCACCGATCCGACTTTGGTCCCGGATCCGCATCCGTACTTCGACTACCTGCGGAGCCAAAACCCCGTGCTGCGGCTGCCGCACTACGGCGTCGTCGCCGTCACCGGCTATGACGAGGCCTGCGAGATCTATAAGGACCCCGACACCTTCTCCAACATCGTCGCGCTCGGGGGGCCGTTCCCGCCGCTGCCCTTCACGCCCGAAGGCGACGACATCAGCGCCCAGATCGATGCGCACCGCAGCTCCTTCCCGATGAACGAGCACATGGTCACGATGGACCCGCCGGATCACACCAAGGCCCGGTCGGTGCTCGCCAAGCTGCTGACCCCGAGCCGGCTCAAGCAGAACGAGGAGTTCATGTGGCGCCTCGCCGACCGTCAGCTCGACGAGTTCCTCGGCATCGGTGAGTGCGAGTTCATCGCCGAATACTCCAAGCCGTTCGCCACTTTGGTGATCGCCGACCTGCTCGGGGTGCCGGAGGAAGACCACAAGGAGTTCCGCACCGTCCTGGGCGCCGACCGGCCGGGCGCGCGGGTGGGCGCGCTGGACCACGAATCGGTGGGCATCAACCCCCTCGAGTGGCTCGACGACAAGTTCTGTCACTACATCGAGGATCGGCGCCGTGAGCCGCGCGGCGACGTGCTGACCTTCCTGGCCGAAGCGAAGTACCCGGACGGGTCGACGCCCCCGGTGATAGAGGTGGTCCGCTCGGCGACCTTCCTCTTCGCCGCGGGGCAGGAAACCACGGCCAAGCTGCTCAGCGCCGCCCTGCAGGTGCTCGGTGACCGGCCCGACATCCAGCAACAGTTGCGGGATGACCGCAGCCTGATTCCCGGGTTCATCGAGGAGTCGCTGCGCATGGACAGCCCGGTGAAGAGCGACTCACGCCTGGCCCGCAAGGCCACCAGCATCGGCGGTGTCGACATCCCCGCCGGCACCGTGGTCATGATCCTGCCGGGCGCCGCCAACCGCGACCCGCGCCGATTCGACAACCCGCACGAATTCGACCTGCGCCGCAAGAACGTTCGCGAACACATGGCGTTCGCCCGCGGTGTGCACTCGTGTCCCGGCGGTCCGCTCGCCCGCGTCGAGGGCCGTGTCTCGATCGAGCGGATCCTGGACCGCATGCCGCACATCGAAATCAACGAAGCCCATCACGGGCCGGCCACCGAGCGCCGCTACAGCTACGAGCCGACGTACATCCTGCGGGGCCTCAGCGAACTGCACCTGACGTTCACCACCGCCGACGCGGTCGCGCCGGTCGCCTAGGGGTTCGACGCTCGCGAGCGCTACCGGACCTGCAGTCCGACGAAGTAACTGCCGAGCAAGACCACCGCGATCAGCACCACCCACGCGTCGGTGAGTCGGCACAGCAGGACCGGGGCGTCTCGCACCTCCATGAACTCGCGAAAGATGATGCGCACCTTGACCAGTGCGATGACGATGACGCTCGACGTGACCACGGCGCTGGACTTCAGCAATCCGCCGGCGGAGTGGTCGATCCCCAGATAGGCCAGCGTCAACGCGGCCAGGATCACCCAGACCAACAACAGCCTCTTGTTGAGTTTCACTGGCTCACCTCACCACGTAGAGCAGCGCAAAGATCAGCACCCACAGGAAATCGATGGTGTGCCAATAGGTTGCGCAGGTTTCGACAACGTTTTGGTCCCGCCGCGCCGGGCTCAGAAGTTGGTAGACGATGACGCCGAGCACGACGAAGCCGATCAGCAGGTGCACGAAGTGGATGCCGGTGAGGAAGAAATAGAACATGAAGAAGTCGTTGCTGTCGATGCCGTTTCCGGCGTGGACCAGTCGCGCCCACTCGAGCACCTTGAACGACAGGAAGACTGCGCCGAATGCGGCCGTGATGAAGACATCCCGGAGCGCCGGCCGGTAGGCGCCGGCGCGCGCCGACTGCACACACCGCGCCACCGACCATGAGCTGAGCAACAACACCAATGTGTTCAAGACCCCGACGCGCAGGTCGAGCTGAGCCTGTGAATGCAGGAACAGGTCGGGGTTGCGGCCGCGGGAGAACAGGTAGAAGCCGAAATACGCGGTGAACACCAGGGTTTCGAACAGGACGAACGCCCACATGTCGGGCTGGCCCGGCACAGCCCTCGCGCGCGCCGGCTTGCCGGCCAGGCCGGTCACTGCGCCACCGGACCCTTGGCCGGCAGGTCCGGCAGCACGCCGGTCCCGAAGTCTTCGCGGCGGATCATCTGGAACAGCATGACGATGAACGTGACCTGGTAGATGCCGAACACCACCATATCGAGCCACCACGCGATCTCGCCATCCCACGCGAACACGCCGCGCCGGAAGATCCAGCACGGCGCCACGACCACCTCGGTCAGCGCGTTGCACAGGTTGAGATAGCCGAACCACTTGGGAAATACCCGATTCTTGTCGAGCAGGATCGCCACCATCCAGATGAGCGAGCCGATCAGAAACACCCCCATCGTTCCGTCAAAAGACAGGAACGCGAAGTCATACAACCAGCCGATCACCCGGGGATCGCGGTCCGGTCGCAGCGTGCCGACGATCAGCGCGATGTTGAGCAGCAGCATGCCGGGTACCGCGCTGAGCGAGTAGATGAGCAGATACGAGTAAGCGAACGCCCGGCTGACCGACATGCGCCGCATCGAATAGGCGATGAGGGCGTTGTTGACCGCGATCATGCCGCTGATGGCGAAGATGACGCCGAAGCCGACGGGTATGCCGAGGCGACGTTCGGCGAACCAGTGGACCTGTGTCGCGAGATCCCAGGTGGGTTCCGGCGGCGGCTGGACCTGCGCCACGATGAAGAACATGGGGAAGAAGAGGCCGTAGAACACCATGAGCACCCCCCACGCCAGCCACAGCTCTCGCTTGGGGTCGCGGCGCAGGTGCCAGCCGATCCGGTGATGCAGCGGGCCCGCGGGCGGCGTGGCCGGGGACGGCGGCGGTGTGATCACCGCGCTCATGCGGTAGCCAATTCCGTTGAGCAATCACGGCTTTCGGCCCGCTCGCGATAAACGGCTCGACCCAGGACAACGCCCATCACGATGATCCACAGGGCAATGGCGGCGTTTTTCACCCAGAACGAGAGCAAGCCGTCCCACGCCAGCGGGCCGGTCAACGCCACGCCGACGAAGGACGCCGGCGCCAGCGCGGCCGCCACCAGCAGGTTGAAGTGGGCCACCCAGCGGTTGAACACCGGGCGCGACTTGTCATCGAAATAGATTGCCAGGGCCAGGATTACGCACTGCCCGATGAAGAACGGGACCAGAATGGTGAAGGTGATCCAGCCGAGATCGTTGAGCAGCTGGGTCAACTCGGGGCTGCGCTCCGGTCGAAAGGCGGCCAGCAGCCAGCAGACGTTGGCAACGAGAAACAACGTCGGACCACCGGCCGCGCACCCGAGCATCGCGTAGGAAAAGATCGGCGTCCGATGCGCCATGCGGCGAATCTGCAGCACGATCAGGGCCAGGATCGGCACGAGGCACACGCCGAACCAATTGAACAGGATCATGCTGGAACGGATCTGGGGAATATGCGCCGGATCGCGGTAGAACGCGGCCACCTGTTCGGCCGACATGGTGGGTGACATCGGCGGGTTGAACCCTGGAAACAGGAAGAAGGACGCGATCCACAGGATCAGCGCCGCGGGCAATGTCCAGAGCAGAATCAGCTCGCCATCGGTCCGCCGCGCGGCGGTTCGCACCGATTGGGTACCGTCCCCGTCGTTTCCGCCGACGTCGGACATCGGCACTCCTTCCCCGCACGAAATCGCCGCCGAAACCCGGCTAGTGAGCGAAGCTAGCCGATCGGCTAGCCAGGGTCAATAGCGTCGTCTAGTCTCGGTGCGTGGGAACAGCGCGGCAGCCGGACACCGGTGAGCAATTCTGGCTCATCGAGCACAGTCCTGCCCGGACACGGGTACTCGATGCCGCGCTGGATCTGATCGCCAACCACGGCGTGAGCGGTACGTCACTGCAGATGATCGCCGACGCCGTCGGTATCACGAAAGCTGCTGTCTACCATCAATTCCGGACCAAAGAGCAGATCGTGATCGCCGTGACCGAGCGCGAACTCGGCCGGCTCGAGCCCGCGCTGGAGGCGGCCGAAGCGTACGACGACGGGCCCCAGGCTCGAGATGCGTTGCTGGTGGGCGTGATCGAGATGGCCGTTCGGGACCGCCGGCTGGTGCGCACGCTGCAATTCGATCCCGTCGTCGTCCGGCTGCTGGCCGAGCACAAGCCGTTTCAACATTTCATGGACCGTCTGTATCGGGTGCTGCTGAGCGATGCGGGCCTGGACGGGCGGATCGAGGCCGCCATGTTCTCCGGCGCGCTGAGCACCGCGGTCATGCATCCGTTGGTGGCCGACATCGACGACGAGACCTTGCTCGAACGGGTTACCGATTTGAGCCGGCGCCTGCTCGGTCTGCCTCGACCATCCCGCGACTGACCGCGCCGCGGCTACGTGTCGGCGCGGACCCAGCTCGAGATGCCGTCGTGCGCGATACAGATCAGGAACAGACCATCGGGCGCCTGCGCGACGTAGTTCAGATAGTTCGTGCAGTCGGAGTTTTCGTCCTTGACACCCGCCATCGGCGGTGAGCGGAACCATCGCGGCTGGTATCGCCTCGGCGAGCCGCAGAACATCAGCCGGCCCGGCTCCGAGGCGAAGGAGACGTATCCGTCGGCGACACCGAAGGCGTAGTAGGTGGTGTTGTCACACGGTGCGCCGAGAACCTGATGGGGCATGATGCCCGGGGTGCAGGCTGGGTAGTCGCAGACGGTCGGCCCGGCCGAGGCTGGCGGCGCCGCCACCACCCCGGCGCCGAGCAACGCGGCAACCATAGCCACGATTGATCGCACCCGATTACTCTGCCACACCTGAAAAGAAAATTCTCCTGGTTGGAGAAGATCACCTGGGCCGAACGGTGTTCGGCGACGCGCCATGCCGAAACACCGCGGTGGCCGCTCCCCGGCGAGCCGGCATTTCCGCATGTAAGGCCTCGGGTGGGCGGCCGACCGACGACGGCATTGAGCCCGGGCGGCGGTGATAAGCTGCTTCTCCGTGCACGATCCGGAGGGGCCTGACGCCGACCCACGTGAGGACGCGGCGCCAGACGAAGTTGCCCGGGCCGAAGCGCGGGCCGAGGCGGCGCGGGCACGCCTGTCGCAACTGCGCCGGGCCGCCGAAACCGGGAGCGTGGACGACGAGGACGATGCCTCCCAAGACGCCGAGCAGCGCCCCGCGAAGACCCGCAAGCGGCTACGCCTGCGGCGTCCGGGACGCCCACGGTGGCTGCGGCGTCCCAAGCGGAAAACGGTAGCGGTCGGCGTCGGCTCCGTGCTCTTCTCGGCCTCTGTCGCCGCGACCGGTTACATGCTGTGGCAGCACCACATCGGCGTGCATAATCGCCAACTCGCCGCGGAGTTCAGTGCGGCCGCCCGGCAAGGGATCACGGCTTTCATGTCAATCGACCCCGCTCATGCCAAGGAGGATGTCCAGCGCGCGATCGATGCCTCCACCGGCGACCAGAAGAACCAGCTGGCTGTGCTGTCGACCCTGATCGTCAATAAGGCCGAGGAGACGAAGGTCGGCAGCACGGTCACCGTCGAAGCGGTCGCCGTCCAATCGTTGAGCGACAATTCGGGAGTCGTGCTGGTGGCGGCGAAGACCACTCCCACTGGGCCGGATAACGCCAAACCGCCGCCGGCCTTGTTTCGGCTCAGCGTCAACATGGACCGCGACGGCGGCCAGCTCAAAATGTCGAAAATCGAATTCCTGCGATGACTGTCGAGCATGGCTCGTCGCCGGACGACACCGAAAAGATTGACGGAGTCCAGACTTCATCCGCCGAGGAGAACGACGGGCCGCCCGCTGGCGAGGACCCGGCACGCGCGGGCCGGCTGGCGGTGATTCGGCGCCGAGCCCGCCCGTATTTGGCACGGTGGCGTGCGATCGTCGCGACGGCGTTGGTGGTTGCCGCCGTGGGAGTCGCCGCAGGCGTGTACTTCTTCGTGTACCGGCCGGACCAGCAGGTCAATGACGCGGCGGCGGGCCGGGCAATCCGGGCGGCGTCAGACGGTGCGGTGGCGGCGCTGTCGTATTCCTACGACCATTTGAACCGCGATTTCGACAACGCGAAATCACATCTCACCGGCGACTTTCTGGCCTATTACAGCAAATTCGCCGACGAGGTCGTCGCGCCGGTGGCGGAGAAGGGACAATTGACGGCGTCCGCCAAGGTGATTCGGGCCGCGGTCTCGGAATTGCATCCCGATTCGGCAGTCGTGCTGATTTTCGTCGACCAGACGACGGCGAGCGTGCACAAGAAGGATCCCGAGAAAACGCAGAGCAGCGTCCTTGTCACGCTGAAAAAAGTCAATGGGTCCTGGCTGATTGCAAAATTCGACCCGTCCGGATAAGCGGGGTAGATCTTGTCCCAACCGTTACCTGGCAGGCCGAAGCGGTGTAACGTCATCGGTCGAGAACGCCGCAACCGACGGCGAAAAGGCGCCTATAGGCACTCTCGGATTACGCGCTTCGAGGAGCACCTGATGCGTTCAGTCAAAACACTCACCACCGCAACGCTGGTTGCTGCCACCGCATTCGGCGGTTTGAGCGCTGCGCCCACTGCCCAGGCGATAACCAAGGAAGACGTGGCCCTCAACGGAACCTACCGCGCCACGTCCATCGGCGATTGGGCCCAGCGAAATGACCAGTACTTCGGCGAACCGACGGTCTACCAGGTATGGACCATCAGCTCGACGTGTGACTCGACCTTGGAATGCCATGGCACGGTGACGAGCGACCAGGGATGGACCGCGCCCCTATATATGAAAGATGGGGAGATGTGGAAGGTGAGGCGCGAAGTTCCGAACTGGGAGCGGTGCGAGGACGGTACGGCGTTCCCCGGGCAGCAGCAATACTTCTTCTTCCCGGTGAACGACAACGGCGGCTTTCAAATCGGATCACGGGTCCTCTCGGGCAAGGACAAGACGGTCGGTCCGAGCGGTGCGTGCGGACAAAACAATTGGCTCGATATCACGATGCCGTTGCGGTTAGACCAGCTCTCCTGACCGGCCGGGCGTAGCTTCGTCGCCACGCCCCCTGGGCCGCTTCGGCTGGCGAATTCAGGTGGGCAGCATGTCCTTCCACGTCTTGGGCGCTTTCGGAGCGACGAGATCCGACTGCTGATACAACTTCCCGTCCGGACCGACATAGCGACCGGTGTGCGGATCGTACTTTGCCACCACGACCGAGGGCGCGGGCTTAGATCCGTTGGCTCCGAACGAGCTTGGCGCGGCCTGGGGTCCGCCGCCGCCAGCCGTGTCGGCCGGTACGGGATCGGCCGGTGCAGAGTCGGCCGGCGCGGGACCGGGAGCAACGAGCGGGGCTAACGGCAGTGCCGGCGGCGCGGCCGGCGGCGGGGGAAGTTCTCCCGCCGCAGGGACGTCGAGTGGCGCAATGGGCGGAAGGTCCGCCGACATTCGCGACATCGGCGCCAGCGCTGGTCCCGACGACGGCAACGGGGGGGCGGCGGCCCCCACCGTGCCCGGCGGCGGATTTTCTCCCCGCGGCCCCGCAGGGGCACCGCGCGGCACCGCCCCCGGCGGCAGCGGCGTTCCCTCGACCGGTCCGAAGATCCTGTCATTGGTGGTGATTCGGTCATCGGGTGGCACACCCTGGGCGATCAGGTTGGGATCCAGCGGGTAGGGACCGAGGGTGTGCTGGCGCATCGCCAGCGGCATGTACGGCTTGTCGCTGTTGCAGATTTCTACGGTCGGGGCGCGCTTACCCGGGTGACCCATGCAGGGATAGTTGCGGGCACCGCGCACCGCGATCGGTGAATCCTGCGGCAGTTTGCAATACAACCCGTCCGGTGTGTCGATGTCGGTCAGGTCGTCCGGGGACCGCCAGGTGTTGGGTGGCATGAAGCCGACCGTACAAATGGGTGGGTCGTCGACCGTGGCCGCGAAGTCGCCGTAAGCCCTACCGTCCGGGTGGTTTTCACCCTGAGCGGCCTGCTCGATGGCAACGCCCGACGGCAGCAGGACCAGCAGCTGCTCGATGGAAGGGTGATAGGTGACGCCGATCTGCCCGATGGTGGTCAGGTTGGCAAGCAGCACCGGCAGCGTCGGTTTGATCTGTTCGAGAAGCCGCGACGCTTCATTCGCGGCGTCTGGGCCCTTCTCCAGGATGGTGCGGAAGTGAGAATCGTTGTTCACCAACGTATCCGAGATGCCGGCGAAGCTGTGCGCCCACGTTCGGATCGAATCGGTGGTTCGCGCCTGGGTGTCCAGCAGCGGTCCGGTGTCCTCGGTGAGGGCTCGGGTGCGGTCGACGACGCCGTTGGCGTCGCGGGACAGCGTCTTCGAGGAATCGATCAGTGACCCCAGGTCGTAACCGGAACCGTTGAAGCCCTGGAAGGACTCGTCCAGCAATTGGCCGAGCTTGGTCTTCGGGATGCTTTGGACCAACGCGTTGACCTGCTCGAGCATCGGGCCGACCGGCTGCGGAATTGTCGTGTCGCGCACGGCGATAACCGACCCGTCGTGCAGATATGGCGGCGAATTCGTCTTGGGCCGTAGGTCCACGTACTGCTCACCCACGGCGGAGACACTGAGCACCTGCGCGGTCAGGTCCGACGGGACCTTGGGTGAAGTGCTAAGCGACAGCGTCGCTTTCGCGCCGGTCGGCGTCAAACCCACCGAGGTGACCTTGCCGAGCTGAACCCCGCGGTAGGTCACATTGGAAAACCGGTACAGGCCGCCGGTGGCCGGTAGCTCCAGCGTCACCGTCATCCGGCCGATGCCCAGCAGTGTCGGCGCTTGGATGTAGAACAGGACCATCGAGATCACGCCGATGGTTCCGGCGATCACGAACACCGCCAGCTGGATCCGAACGAAGCGCGTCAGCATCTATCCACCCGCTCCCGTTCCGGGCGCCTCCGCGGGCACCGGCGATTGACCAAGACCCGCGTCGGGCACCGGGGCCGCACCCGGTGGCGGCCCGGGCAGCGGGCCCGCGTTCGGCGGCGGCCCGGGCAGCGGGGCCGCGTTCGGCGGCGGCCCGGGCAGCGGGGCCGCGTTCGGCGGCGGCCCGGGCAGCGGGCCGTAAGCCGACGACGGTCCGGGCACCGCACCCGGCGGTGGTGGCGGCAACGGCAATGCGTTGGGATCGATCCACGGCGGCCTCAGCGGGTTATGCAACGGATCGAGTGTGTAATTCAAGCGATACGGGTCCCCGGGCACCGGTGGTACGGGCATATCCAGCTGCCCCCAGTGGGTTCCCAGGAACAATCCCTTCTTGAGCCGCGGGATCGTGAGGTCGAAATCGAAATGCAGGTTGAAGAAGTCACCTCGGACCGCGCGGTCGACGAAGTTCTGGGTGAACGGGAACACGAACGATGCCGCGATGGCCGCGCCGAAGTCCGGTCCGACGTCGGCGAGCGCCTTTATGGTCGGCTCCAGGTTTTTGAGGTTCGTGACCAGGTCGGCCTGGGAGTCGTTGATCAGCCGGGTGGCGGTGTTGCTGAACACGCGAAGATGATCCAGGGCGGCCGTCAGGCGCGGCCGCTCCTTGATCAACACCTCCAGCGCCGGCGGTATCTTGCGCAGCGCGTCGGTGACCACGTCGCGTTGGTCGGCGAAGGTGGCGGCCAGCCGATTCAACGCCTGGATGGAGGCGACGAGGTTGTCGCGCTGGTCGTCCAGCGTGCCCACGAACGTGTCCAGGCGGGTGATCAGATCGCGCACCGCGCCCTCGCGCCCGGACAGGGCGGCAGAGAAATTGTGGATGACCTCGCCGATCTGTCCCAATCCGCCGCCGTTGACGACCGCGCCCAACGACGACAGCGTCTGCTCCGTCGACGGGTAGGCCGATGACCGGCTGAGTGGGATGGTGGCGCCGGGCTGCAGCCGTCCGCTGCCCTGCTGACCGAGCGGTGTGTTGAGCTCCACATGCATCGAGCCCAGCAGGCTGGTCTGACCGACGGTGGCTACCACGTTGGCGGGGACCACGACATCGCGCTTGACCGAGATCTCGACGTCGGCGTGCCAGCCTTGCACCCGCATCGTGCCGACGCTGCCGACGACGACGTCATCGATCATCACGGGCGAATTCGATTCCATCGTCCCGACATTCGGAAGTTCGACGTGGTAGATGTTGGCTCCGGGACCGCGTCCGACCGCACCGGGCAGCGGTAGCGAATTCAGGCCGTGGAATGCGCAACCCGTCGTCGTCAACGCCACGCAACAGCCGACGGTGAACACCCGCCGAGCGACCACTCGAGCGATCATTGTTGTGGCCCCTCGTCTGGGAGCAGCATGCCCGACACGGACGGCGCCGGTGGTGGCGGCACCGGTGTCGACGGCGGCGGTGGCAGCGGCATTGCCGCGCCCGGTATCCGCTCCGGCGGCACCGCCCCCGGCGGTCCCACCGGATCACCCGGCAGGCCGGTATAGGCCGACACCTCAGGCGGGATCTCGGGCGGTCCGGGTTTCGGGCCCTCGCCGCCGGGCGCCAAGCGCGGTTCGGTGTAGAGAACCCTGGCCGGGTCGACCGACTTGGATATGAACGGGTTGATCGGAATTGGCGAATTGTTCCAGCTCGTCTGCCGCAGCCCCGGCCCCAGGAACAGGGAGCACAGCTTGCCCGATTCGACCGCGGTGATGTTCTCGATGGCACCGATCTGCGTGCAGCCCGGAGTGGACAGCAGAACCTGACCGCCCCACGTGGGATTCGACATATTCATCAGCCCGAACCCGCCGACGATGGTTCCGGTGTCCGCGTTGTAGTCGTTGAAGAAGTTGCCGAACGCGTTCGGCGCGCCGTGCAGAATGTTTTCCAGGGCCATGTGGTGATCGACCAGGTTCTGCGTGACATCGGCCAACCGGGCGATCTGCTCGCTGGTCTGGTTGCGCGTCCCGGCGATGAACCGCCGCACCTCGCCGACCGCCGTCGACAGATCGGTCAGCGCCGCATCCAGATCGGATTTGCTGTCGTTGACCACGCTGGTGAGCGTTGCGAGGCGACCGTTGAACTGCTCGATCTGCACGTTGCTGTCGCGCAGCGCGCCGACGAAGGTCTGCAGGTTCTTGATGATGTCGACGATGTTGCCGCTGCCGTTGGCGAGGATCCGGCCCACCCCGGACAGTTGAGCGAGCGTTTGCCGCAGCTTGTCGCCGTTGCCGTCGAGCGCGTCGGCGGCACTGTCGATGAACCGGCCCACCGATGTGCCCGAGACCCCGCTCTTGGGTCCCAAATCCGTTGCCAGGCGCATCAACTGGGTTTTGACTTCATCCCACTCGACCGGCACCGCGGTCCGTTCGACGGGGATGACCGCCCCGTCGCGCATGACCGGCCCACTGTCGCGATAGGCCGGCGAGAGCTGGACGTAGCGAGCGGCCACCAGATTCGGCGCGACGATCACCGCCTTGGCGTCCGCCGGAATGGGCACGCCGCGGTCGACCTTGAGGACCATCTTGGCCTGGGTGCCCTGCGGCTGAATGGATTTGATGTTGCCGACCTTGACACCGGACACCCGCACCTCGTCATGGGGATAGATCGCGGTGGCGGTGGTGAAATACGCGGTGATCGTGCGTGGCCCGAAGAACGTGTTCCGGACGACCATGGCGGCGCCGGCAATGATCAGCCCGACCAGGACGGCCGCCGTCACGGCCGCCAGCCGCTTGCGCGGAATCCGGGAGATCCGGGAGCTCACTGTGATCCTCCGATCCGTCCGCCCAACGTGCAGCCAGGGCACTGTGGAATGAGGTTGTACGGCCAGGGGGTTAGGGCCCGAGGTACCGGTGACGGGAAGCCGGGACCCTTGGAGGTATCGAAGGTGCGGAATCCCCAGAGGTAGTCGAACAACTCCTGGAAGAGTTGCGGAACAAGGAAGTTCGGGGCGAACGCCTGGTAGGCGTACATACCGGAGATTGCCTCGCCGACTGTGATCTGGAATTTGGCGAGGCCCGGCAGCGCTTTGCCGATGTTGTCGCGGTTCTTCTCCAGGACGCCGGTCACCCGGTTCAGCCGCTCCAGAGTAGGTGCGAGTGTGGCTTCGTTGTCGTGCACCAACCCCGTGAGCTGCTTGGCCACCACCGAGGTGTTGGCCAGCAGGTCGACGATCTCTTGCCGGCGTGCGACCAGCACCTGGAGCAGGGAATCGGAGTTGAGGATGAGCTTGTTGACCTGCATGCTGCGTTCCGAAAGTATCCCGGTGACGTCGCCGGCGCTCTTGAACAACTCGCCCAGGTTCTTGTTGCGGCTGTTGAGGGTTCGCGATAGCCGGGTGAGCGCGTCGAAGGCCGGCCCCATCTGGGGTGCGATCTGGTCGAGCGTCGCCGCCAGCGTGTCCAGCGACTGATTCAGCGCGGTGGTGTTGGTGCCGGCCGTGTCCGACGTCAGGTCACTGACCGCTTCGCTCAGCGAATAGGGAGAAGACGTGCGCGAGACGGGGATCAGCGTCATCGGGTGCATCGTGCCGCTGCCGGCGGACTCCACCGTCAGCATTCGCTCGCCCAGCAGCGTGCCGGTGCGGATGTGCGCGGAAGTCTCGGAGCCGAGCAGGATGTTGCCCTTCATCGCGAACGTCACCAGAGCGTCGCCATGGCTGAGCTTCACATCCGAGACGGAGCCGACCTTCATGCCCGACACGATCACGGGGTTGCCTACCGCCAGGCCGCCGGCTTCGGTGAACAGCGCCTGGTAGCGCACCATCGTCGCCCATTGGATGAATCGGTCGGGCGACAGTCCGACCAGGATGACCATCACCGCCAGGACGACGCCGATGAGTCCGGGCTTGACGAGCCCAGCTCCGCGATACTTGAGCATTAGGGTTCCGTGCACCTTCCTGCATCTGACCTGAAGATGTTGGCGCGCACGGTCTTACCAGAGAGATCCGTGCCGCGGAGCCCGAACTGGCAGAGGTAGTACGGGATGGTGGCGCCGTTCACGCCGAGCCGGACGAGCTTGCGGTAGTTCTGCGGTGCCTTCGCGATCGCGGCGTCGAGGCGGTCCCTGTCGCCATCGAGGATCGGCGCCAGCCGGTTCAACTGGGCGATGGTGCCCGACAGCGGCGGGCGGGCCTCGGCCAGCAGATCCGCCAGCGAGGCCGTTCCCTTGTCCAGGGCGTCAATGGCGGACCCGATCGTGTCCCGGTCACCCGACAGGCCGCTGACAAGCTGCTCGAGGCGATCGATCGCGCCGGAGAACTGCTTGCCGTCCTTGGCAACCGTGCCGATCACGATGTTGAGGTTGTCGATCAGTTGCTGCACGGTTTGGTCGTTGTCGGCCAGGGCATTTGAAAACGAGGTCGTTTTGGAGAACAGCGACTCGAGTGTTCCGCCCTGACCCTGGAAGACCTGCAACAGTCCTGACGTCAGCTCGTTGACATCGCGCGCATTCAGACCCTGCGTAACGGGTTTCAGCCCGCCGAGCAGCAGATCGAGGTCGAGCGCCGGAGCGGTGCGGCTGACCGGTATCTGACCCCCTGCCGGCAGCCGCTTGGGCGAGCCGGGACCGTCGACGAGTTCGAGGTAGCGATCGCCCACCAGGTTGAGGTAGCGGACCGCCGCCCTGCTGCCCTCGGTGAGGACGACGTTGCGGTCGGCGTCGAACTTCACCACAACCTTCTTGTCCGGCTGCAGCGACACACTGTTGACGGTGCCCACCCGGATCCCGGCGACCCGCACCGATTGGCCCGGCTTGAGACGCGAGACGTCGGTGAACACCGCCGAATACTCGGTCACAGAACCCGTCCGGTACTGGCCGAAGATGAAGAACAGGAAGGCGGTAAGCATCGCCATCACGACCGCAAAGATCGTGAACTTGATCAGCGTTGCGCGCGTTCTCATCCGGGCTGTCCGATCTGCGCGGAGTTACGTGGCGGTCCGGCGATCGGCCCGTACAACAGCTGCTTGAGGAGATCGGAGTTGATCAACAGCTGCGGGTTTCCGTAGTTCACGGGATTCGCGCCGGTATCGGCAATCAGCTGCGGTGGGGCCGTGTTGAACGGCAGCTTCGGCAGACCGACGCACTGCGGGCCGCCCGTCGCCGCA
This sequence comes from Mycobacterium sp. 1245801.1, assembly GCF_001673055.1. NCBI lineage: Bacteria > Bacillati > Actinomycetota > Actinomycetes > Mycobacteriales > Mycobacteriaceae > Mycobacterium > Mycobacterium sp. 1245801.1. Next base: position 17,371 of record NZ_LZKY01000294.1, on the reverse strand, counting down.
ACCTTGGGCAGGTTCGTCGGATAGCGGTAACGCTCGGCGCCCCACGTGAGGCTCGCCGAGATGTTGATGCTGGGTTCCGACAACGGCGCCCCATGCGATATCTGTACGAGCCCCGCGAAAGCGCAGTTGAGCGCCGGAGCGTACTCATTGGTCAGATCGGTCGTCGGCACCAGCAGATGCAAGACATTTGTCAGCGGTTGGCGGTTCGTCGACAACACGTCATTGCCGATGTCGGCCAAGCCGATCGCGCTGATCAGCAACGCATCCAGGTTGTGCTGTTCATCGACAAGTGTCTTGCTGATCCGGGTCGCATTGGCGGCGGTCTTAATGAGGTCGGGTGCCGCGTCGGCATAGGCGTTGGACACCGCCGGCAAGACAGCGAGGTCGTGCCGGAACGCGGGCAGGCTCGGCTCCAGCCTGGCCAGGAACGAATCCAGGTCGCTCAGCGACTGGCCAAGCTGTGGACCCCGCCCGCTGAACGCCTGTGCCAGCGCACCCAGCGACTCGTTGAGCTTGGGCGGGTCGATGTGGCTCAGCACCGACACCAATTGCTGGAATACGGTGTTGATTTCGACCATGACGTGCTGGCCCCGCAGCGTCTGGCCGCTGCGTAGCCGTTGGGCCGAGGGCTGGTCGGGCGGGACCAGCTCGACGGACTTCGCGCCGAATACCGTCGACGAGGCGATATTGACGAGCACGTTGCCGGGGATGAAGTGCATCTGCGACGGGTCCATCGCCAAGTGAATGGCGGCCTCACCGTTGGGCAGCGGCTGGATTGAGGACACCTTGCCCACCTGCACGCCGCGCATCTTGACCTTGGCGTCGGGGTTCATGACCAGGCCGGCTCGTTGCGAGATGACCGTCACCGGCACGGTGGTGGTGAAGGAGCCCTGAAACAGACCCACCGCGACGGCGAAGATCAGACCGATGATGAGGACGGTGGCCAGTCCGAGCAAGGGTGGCAGGTAGTTGCGCCCGGCCGGCGGCCGCGCATGGCCGGTGCGCGCCGGTCGCCCCCCGACCGCGCCGCGACCCGCCGGAACATTCTGCGTCATTGCTGTTTCACCTCCTCTGCTAACCGGACAGGTTGAAGTTGCCGTTCGTACCGTAGATAGAAAGCGAGACCAACAGGGTCACCGAAACCACGACGATGAGCGAGGTGCGCACCGCGTTGCCGGTCGCGTTGCCGACGCCGGCCGGTCCCCCCGAGGCGAAATAGCCGTAGTAGGTGTGGATCAGCAGGATGGTGAGCGCCATCAGAATCGCCTGCAGGAACGACCACAACAAGTCGATCGGATTCAGGAACGTGTTGAAGTAGTGCTGATACAAACCCTGCGACTGTCCCAGTAGGAACGTGGTGGTGAACTGGCTGGCCACGAACGACAGGATGACGGCGATGCTGTACAGCGGCGTGATCGCCATCATTCCCGCCAGGATCCTGGTGCTGACCAGGTAGGCGACCGGCCGAATGGCCATGCTCTCCAAGGCATCCACTTCTTCGTTGATCCGCATGGCACCGAGCTGAGCGGTCACGCCGGCGCCGAAGGTGGCCGCCAGACCGATTCCGGCGACCACCGGTGCCGCGATGCGCACGTTGATGAACGCGGCCAGAAAGCCCGTCAGCGCCTCGATGCCGATGTTGCCCAGCGAGGTGTACCCCTGGATGGCCAGGGTGCCGCCCGCCGCCAGCGTCAAGAAGCCGACGATCACCACGGTTCCGCCGATCATCGCCAAAGTGCCCGCGCCCATGCTGATCTCGGCGACCAGTCGAATGACTTCGCGCGTGTAGTGGGTGGCAGCGAAGGGCACCCCGGCGAGCGCCTTGCCATAGAACAGGGTGTGATCGCCGATCCGCCCCATCAGGGCGACTGGCCTCTCGAGTTGACGGGTCAGACGCGGATATGCGGCCCTCAGTGCCATGGCAGCCCTACTTCGCCGTCATCTTGATGCCGATCGCGGTGACCACCACGTTGACGACGAACAGCGACATGAAGGCGTAGACGACGGTTTCGTTCACCGCGTTGCCAACGGCCTTGGCGCCACCGCCGGTGATCGACAGGCCCCGGTAGCAGGCGACCAGGCCGGCGATGAGGCCGAAAAGCGCTGCCTTGACGCACGAAATGATCACCTCGGGAACACCGGTGAGCAACGTGATGCCCGCGGCGAACGCGCCGGGGTTGACGTCTTGGACAAATACCGAAAAGACGTAACCGCCAAGGACGCCGATGATGACCACCAGGCTGTTGAGCAGGAAGGCGACCAATCCCGATGCCAGCATGCGCGGTGTGACCAGACGTTGCACCGGGTTGATGCCCAGCACCTCCATCGCGTCGATTTCCTCGCGGATCGTCCGCGCCCCCAGATCCGCGCACATTGCCGTAGCGCCGGCACCCGCAACGATCAAAACCGTGACCAGCGGGCCGAGCTGGGTGACAGCACCGAACGCGGCGCCCGCACCGGAGAGATCCGCCGCGCCCAGTTCGCGCAAAAGGATGTTGAGCGTGAAGCTGACCAGGACGGTGAACGGGATGGCGACCAACAAGGTGGGAGCCAGCGACACCCGCGCGACAAACCAGGACTGCTCCAAGAACTCCCGCCACTGGAAGGGCCGGCGGAACAGGTACTTGACCGCGTCGGCGGACATCGCGAACAGGGCGCCGACGGCGTGCATGGGCCCGGTGAAGTCGAATTTCAGTTTCAGCTGCGGTAATCCCGCTGACCAGTGGTCGGCGCCCTTAGTTGCCATCGGCGTCAGGCCCTTTCCACGCTACGAGACCGGCAGTCTTGTTCTGGCGCAACGGCTGCGGTAAGTTCAGCAGAATTGACGGCCGTAAACGCCCGCTGACGAGGGCGAAATGCTCAGCGGGCAGCCAATTTCCGGCATCGACCTTGGAAGTGACAGCCGCGACCTCGCTCACGCCAGACCTCCGTTCTGTTGCGTGAGTTGGCGCTGCAAAACGAGGGGCCCCACGTCTTGAAGCGTCCGGCGATTATGACTCATGCCGCGTCCGGGCGGAGCGAAAAATGCATAACCGTTATCGCGCATTCCGCGATTGGTGCACGGGCGCAAGGCGACTGCGTCCCAACGCAAGCGACGGTCGGCTCAAGCATGTCGCTGCTGACTCCAGTCCAAATAGTGCTCACGTGACGGCGCCGGCCGTCTTGAGTTCGATGATGCGGTCCCAGTCGAGGCCGAGCTCCATCAGGATCTCGTCGGTCTGCTCTGCGAATCCGGGGGCTGGCCCGGTCTGTGGCGCTGCGACGTCGAACTGTACCGGGTTGGCCACCAGCTCGAGTTCGCCCGCCCGCACCAGGTACTCGTTCGAGCGGATCTGCGCATCCTCGGCCGCTTGCAGGGTGTCCTGCACGGGCGCCCACGGCCCGGAGAGCGTGGCGAAGCGCTCGCTCCACTCGGCCAGCGTGCGGCCGGCGATGGCCTTGGTCAGCAGCTCGACCGCGTCCGCGGTGTTGGCGGCGATGTTCTCCACGGTGTCGAAGCGCGGATCATCGGCCAACTCGGGCAGGTCGACGTGGCGGCACACGTCGGCCCAGAACTTGGTGGGCTGCATCATCACGAAGGAGATGTAGCGGCCGTCGGATGTCGTGTACAAACCCACCAGCGGGTTGTTGGGCGCGCCGTGCACGCCCGGCGGCGGCGATTCCAGCCGCTGGTTCAGATGCTTTGTCAGCGCGACCGTGTGCCCCAGTGACCACAGCCCGCTGCCCAGCAACGACACGTCGACCACCGACGGTTCGCCGGTGCGCTCGCGCTTGAGCAGCGCCGCCGCGATGCCGCCGGCCAGGTTGGTACCCGAGATGGTGTCGCCGTACGCCGGTCCGGGCGGCGCGATCATGCCCGGCATGCCGGCCGGAGTGATGGTGGCGGCCGTACCGGCCCGGCACCAGAAGGCGGTCATGTCGTAGCCGCCTTTGGTCGACTCTTCGCCGCGCGGGCCGAGCGCACTGCCGCGCGCGTAGACGATCTTCGGGTTCACCGCCCGGATGTCATCGACGTCGATGCCGAACTTGCGCCGGTGGTCGGGCAGGAAGCTGGTGAGGAACACATCCGAGCGGCGGGCCAGCTCATAGAGCACCTCCTTACCCTCGGGCACCGACATGTCCAGCCCGATGCTGCGCTTGCCGCGGTTGGCGTGCTCGATGTTGGGGTTGGGATCGCCCTCGACGCGCAGCATCCCGGTCTGTCGCAGTCCACGTTGCGGATCACCGGTCACCGCGTGCTCGACCTTGACCACGTCGGCACCCCATTCGGCGAGCACCGCACCCGCCGAGGGCACGAACCCATACATAGCGACTTCGAGGACGCGGATGCCTTCGAGCGGCCTCATGCGCCGGCTCCTTTCGCTGAGACGGCGGGCACGGCGAAGGTCTTGCGCTCGAGGAACTCCTCGAGCCCGGCGACGCCCATCTCCCGGCCCACGCCCGACTGCTTGAAACCCCCGAACGGGCTGTCCGCGCCGAAGTAGTTGCCGCCGTTGATGGAGAAGGATCCGGTGCGGATGCGGCGCGCCACGGCCAGCGCGCGGTCCTGATCGCGGCTGAACACCGCGCCCGCGAGCCCGTAGATCGAGTTGTTGGCGATGCGCACGGCGTCGTCGTCATCGTCGAACGCGATCACCACGAGCACCGGCCCGAAGATCTCGTCCTGGGCGATTTCGCTGTCGGGATCGACGTTGGTCAGCAGCGTCGGCGCATAGAAGTAGCCCGGGTCGAGTCGCTTGCCCCCGGTGACCAGGGTCGCCCCGGCGGCCACGGCGCGCTGCACCATGCCGTCGACCTTGTCCCGCTGTTGCTCGTTGATCAGTGGTCCCATATAGGTTTTGGGATCGGCCGGGTCGCCGTGGCGCACCTTGGCGAAGTTCTGCGCGATCAGTTCGACGATTTCGTCGTGGTGCGACCTGGGCACCAACAGCCGGGACGTGAGCGCACAGCCCTGGCCCGCATGGGTGACCATGCTGAACGCCGCGAACAGGGCCGCGTTGGCGAAGTCGGCGTCATCGAGAATGATCGCCGCCGACTTGCCGCCCAGCTCCAGAAAGACCCGCTTGACGGTGTCGCTCGCCGCGGCCATGATCTTGCGCCCGACCGCAGTCGAGCCGGTGAAGGTGATGACGTCGACGTCCGGGCTGGTGGTCAGGGTTACCCCGGCAGCCGGGTCCGACGAGCTCAGCACGTTCACGACCCCGGCCGGAATGTCGGTGTGATTGGCGATCAGCTCGCCGAGCGCCAGCGTGACCAGCGGTGTGTCCGGGGCGCCCTTGAGCACCACCGTGCATCCGGCGGCCAGCGCCGGGGCGAGCTTCGCCAGCGCGAGCTGGTTGGGGTAGTTGTAAGCGATGATGGCGCCGACCACCCCGGCGGCTTCCTTTTCCACCCAGCGGTGGTGGAGCATGCCTCGCGATTCTTTTTCGCCCAGGTCCTCGGTGAACTGATAGGTGCGCAGCAGGTCCGCGTAGAAGCGCACGATGCCGATCGGCTCGTCGAGCTGAGCGCCCTGGGTCAGCGCGCGGGTGGCGCCCACTTCGGCGATGGTGAGGTCGCGCAACTCCTCGGCGTGGTCGACGAGCGCCTGGTGCAACTGGTCGAGGCAGCGGATCCGCAACTCGACGTCGGTGGGCCAGCTGGTCTCGTCGAACGCCCGCCGGGCGGCCGCGATCGCCGCTTGAGCTTCCTCGCCACCGGCGTCCGGCGCATGCCCGATCACAGCACCCGTTGCGGGGTTGATCGAGGGGAACGTCCTGTCGGCGCTGACCAGCCGGCCATCGATCAACAGACGGCGGTCGACGTGGGACTCAGGCGCGGCATCCGCGACGGTCACTGTGGTTCCAGTGGCGGGCTCTGCCGTGTCCTGGGCAGGCATTCCGTACCCCCTAGTGTGGTGGCGATCACGATAATTTCATTCTCTTCCCCGGCGAATCTTACATTCGACTTTCGATAATTCAAGAAAGTCTCAGGAATGAGATCGGGGGTGCTGACCAGGGCCGCAACCGGCCGTACACTGCCGGCCAGGGTCTTTCCCGCAGGCCGGACGCGGTGTTAGGCGCATGTTGCACGGCGCTCCGCGCGGAGAGTAGGGTTCTCATAATTGTAAGGGAGATTCTTTGTGACTGAAATGGCCCCCTCCGGAGCAGAGGCCTCTACATGAAGACTGCGGTAGTCACCGGCGGCGGATCCGGCATCGGCCTCGCCGTCGCGCAACGCCTGCGGGCCGACGGTTTGAACGTCGCCTCCATCGACCTGCGGCCGTCCGAAGCCGATTTCGCCTTCACCGCCGACGTCACCGATCGCTCGCAAGTGGACGCGGCGCTGTCGGCCGTCCGCGCGCAACTCGGGCCGGTGACGGTTCTGGTCAACGCCGCCGGCCTCGACGGGTTCAAGAAGTTCAACAACATCACCTTCGAGGATTGGCAGCGGGTGATCGACGTCAACCTCAACGGCGTCTTCCACACCGTCCAGGCGGTGCTCCCCGACATGGTCGAGGCGGGATGGGGACGCATCGTCAACATCTCGTCGTCGAGCACGCATTCCGGTGCGCCCTACATGAGTCATTACGTGGCGGCCAAGTCGGCGGTCAACGGCCTGACGAAGTCGCTCGCACTCGAGTACGGGCCCAAGGGCATCACGGTCAACGCGGTGCCGCCCGGCTTCATCGACACCCCGATGCTGCGCGCCGCCGAGAAGAACGGATTCCTCGGTGACATCGACGAGACCATCGCGCGGACGCCGGTGCGCCGGATGGGCACGCCGCAAGACATCGCGGCGGCGTGCGCGTTCCTGGTGTCCGAGGAGGCCGGCTACATCACCGGTCAGATCTTGGGCGTCAACGGCGGTCGCAACACCTGAGCGGTGGCGATTCGTCGGCGGCGCCCGGTAACCAGTGTGAGAGGAGACAACCCGTGAAGGTCTGGGTGGATTCACAGCGGTGCCAGGGCCACACCCTGTGCGCCATGATCGCGCCGGAATCGTTTCAGCTCAGCGACATCGACGGCAGCTCGTCGGCGGTCGACGAGGTGGTGCCCACCGACCGCGAGGACCAGGTCCGTGAGGCCGCGCAGTCCTGTCCGGAGCAGGCCATCATGATCACCGACGACGCCTGAGCCGCTATCGGATCCGTAGCTACGGCAAACACATAGGGAGACAGAGCATTGAGCGTCGACGACGTCGTCAATGACAGCGACCGCAAGAAGAACCGGTACCACTTCGACCGGCATTCCGCGGAATACCGGTCGAAGTTCAAAGCGATCACCGAAGAGATGCACGCCAAGTGCCCGATGGCCTGGACGGATACCTATGGCGGCCACTGGGTTGCGGCCGGCAGCCACGAGGTGTTCGAGCTGGCCCGCTGCCCCGCCGTCTCCAACGATCACGACATCCACGGCGAACGCCGCGGCTACAAAGGCATTTCGATCCCCACGGCCAGCCGAGTCAGCGCGGTGCGCGGCGGGATCCTGGAGATGGACGACCCCGAGCACCGCATCTACCGAACCGTGCTCAACCCGTACCTGTCGCCCGCGGCGATCAAGCGCTGGGAACCGTTCATCGACGACGTGACGCGCGCCTGCCTGGACGAGAAGATCGAAAGTGGCCGCATCGACTTCGTGGACGACCTGGCCAACATCGTGCCCGCCGTCTTCACGCTGGCGATGCTGGGCATCCCGCTGAAGAAGTGGAACCTGTACAGCGAGCCGGTTCATGCCGCGGTGTACACGCCCGAACACTCCCCCGACATCGAGCGCGTCACCGCGATGCACCGCGAGATGGGCCTCGACATGGTCAACAATATGATCGAGATCCGCGCGAACCCGCGGCCCGGAATCGTCAACGGCCTACTCCAGATGCGCATCGACGGTGAGCCGGCCCCGGAGCTGGAAATCTTGGGGAACCTCGGCCTGGTCATCGGCGGGGGCTTCGACACCACGACCGCGCTGACCGCCCACTCGCTGGAATGGCTTTCGGAACACCCGCAGCAACGACAGCTGCTCAGCGACGAGCGCAAGACCCTGCTCGACCCCGCGACCGAGGAGTTCTTGCGCTACTTCACCCCGGCGCCCGGAGATGGCCGGACCTTCTCCGAGGACACCGAGCTCGACGGCACCCAGTTCAAAGAGGGTGAGCGGCTGTGGATTTCGTGGGCGATGGCCAACCGCGACCCCTCGGTGTTCCACGACCCGGACCAGATCATCCTCGACCGTAAAGGTAACCGGCACTTCAGCTTCGGGCTGGGCGTGCACCGCTGCATCGGCTCGAACGTGGCGCGCACCGTGTTCAAATCCATGCTCACCGCGGTCCTCGACCGGATGCCCGACTACAAATGCGATCCGGAGGGCACCGTTCACTACGAGACCATCGGCGTCATCCAGGGCATGCGCAAGCTGCCGGCCACCTTCACGCCCGGCCGCAAGATCGGGGCCGGCCTCGACGAAACACTGGAGAAGCTTCAGCGCATCTGCGACGAACAGGAACTCGCCCGGCCGATCACCGAACGCAAGGAAGCCGCGGTCATCGACTGAGCCGTTCAGAATTTCGCGAGTCGGCCTGTTCAGCGTGACCGCGTCTTATATTTGAGCCAAACGCGTGCGCAGAGAGGGAGACGCATCGGTGAAGACTTTCGCAATCAGCCTTGCGCTTGCCATGGCCGCGCTGACTCTCACGCCGAGCGCCCGCGCGGACATGCTGTATTCCAATTACCGGGTGGACACGAACCGGGATCCCGGCCACAGCTGGATCTGGTCGATCAACCCGTGCGTTAATTCAGCGCCGGGATGCCTGCAGGTGTACGCAACGCCGCAACCCAACGGGCAGGCGGCGCCCTGGCGGGGAGAGGCCCATCTGACCGATGGCCGCTATGTCATGGCCGCTGACGACCCCTTCGGTGTGCGTTGCGTGGTCCAGTTCTTTCCCTCGCATGACGTCTACTCGTGGGATCCGGTGACGCTGGCGGGTCAGGTCGACTCGACGTTCGACACCGGCTGCGGCGGCGGACCGGGGGGCGCCAACAGCTGGCCGTTCTCGCTCGTGCGATGGTAGCCGCGTGAGAGGTACAGGAGTCGGTCGATCATGACGGCGACGGGCAGCAGGCACGATGGCTGACGAGAAGAAGGCGCCGGTGGATTCGGCCACCTCGAAGGCCGACGTGCAGGCGTTGCTCGAGGAGGCCGAGGCCGAGGCCGCCGAAGCCGAGGCGCTGGCCGCCGCGGCCCGCGCCCGCGCTCGCGCCGCCCGCCTCCGGCGCGAAGCGCTGGCCCAGACCGAGACCGAGACAGCGACCGCGGCCACAACCGAGCCCGAGACCGCCCAAGAGGCGCCGGCCGCCGAAGAAGACGGAACCGACACCGCCGAGCCGGAGACCGACGACGACGTCACCGAAACCGTCGAGGCAACCGGCACCGAAGCAGCCGAGAACGAGCGCGAAGCCTCCGACGAAACCGCCGAAGGGACAGAAGCGCAAGCCAAGTCGGCCCGCTCTCGGCGGCGTCTGCGGCTGCCCTCGTGGTCCGTGGTGTGGAAGGCGGCGGTCATCCTGCTCATCTGCGCCTTCCTCGGCGCCAGCGGATACATGGTGTGGAACCACAATGAAACGATCGAGCGCAACCACCGCGCCGCGAACATTCTCGCGGGCGCCCGACAAGGTGTCGTCAACCTGACTTCCATGGACTTCAACAAGGCCAAGGAGGACGTCCAACGGGTGATCGACAGCTCGACCGGCCCGTTCCGGGACGACTTCCAAGCGCGCGCAAAGGATTTCACGACCGTCGTCGAACAGTCCAAAGTGGTCACGCAGGGAAGCGTGAACGCGGCGGCCGTGCAAACCATCAACGGGGATTTTGCGTTGGTTCTCGTCGCGGCCACCTCGCACGTCACCAACGCCGCGGGCGCCAAGGACGCACCACGCAATTGGCGGCTGAAGGTGACCGTGAAAAACGACGGCGGGCAATACAAGATGTCCAACGTGGAGTTCATTCCGTGAGCGAGGACCAGCCCGGCATCGACACGGCCGTCGACACTGCCGACGACTCTGTCGACCACGACTCTGTCGACCAAACCGACCGCGACGAAAGTAGCGCTCCACCTGCGCGGCGCAGGGTGAAAGTCGTTCCCGTGATTCTGATTGTGCTGCTGCTGCTTTCCGGCGGCACGGCGACCTGGCTGTACTTCAAGCAGTACCGGACCGACAAACAGACCGACGCCAGCGTCGCGAGCGCGGTCGCCAATGCGGCGTCCGACGGAACCGTCGCGTTGCTGTCGTACTCGCCGGAGTCACTCGACAAGGACTTCGCCAACGCCAAGACCCACCTGTCCGGGGACTTCTTGTCGTACTACAACCAGTTCACCGAACAGATCGTCGCGCCGGCAGCCAAGCAGAAGTCGCTGAAAACCAACGCCCGGGTGTTGGGGGCCGCGGTTCAGGAATTGCACCCGAATTCGGCGGTCGTGCTGGTGCTGGTCGACCAGAGCACCACGAGCAAGGACATTCCCGACCCCGCAATGGCTTCCAGCAGCGTGCTGGTGAGTTTGACCCGAGTCAACGGCGCCTGGCTGATCACCAAGTTCGATCCGGTCTAGGCCGTTTCAGCTAGTTCGACCGTTGCGTGTGAACCCATGGCTTTCACTGTGAGCTGAGGGCGCCGACACGCCGGCGGCGGCCGCCATGGATTCACACTCGACACCGTGGATTCACACTCGACGCAGCGAACCTGCGCCGCCGGGCTCCGGCCGCCAGGACTGTGCCCAAGGATTCACCAAGGATCCGCCGAGGCCGGCATTCGATCCTTTTCTCATGCCGCTCAATCGCCGGCACCCGGGAGGAGGAATCGCCATGTCGCTACTGGGCAACCACATATCTCTGATGCACGGTTGGGTCCCGATCACGGCCCAGATCGTCACCCCGCTCACCCTGGCGGTTGCCACCGGCTGGCGATCGCGTCGTTGGCGCCTGCTCTGGCTGCCCGCCGCTGCCGTCGCCGGGGTCGGCACGGCGCTCGGGGCGCGCCGCTGCATCAGCGCGGCGGCACCGGACGCGCTATACGTCTGGATCGCGTTGGTCGGTGTGGCCATGGCGGTGCTGATCCTGGGCTGGCGCGGTGCGCGGTGGTGGCGGCGCGGACTATCCATCCTGGCCGTGCCGCTGTGCCTGCTCTGCTCGCTGCTGGTGCTCAACCAATGGGTCGGTTACTTCCAGACCGTCCAGAGCGCGTGGAATCAGTTCACCTCGGTTCCGCTGCCCGACCAGGTCGACAAGGCCACGGTCACCACACTGGCGGCGAAGGGCTCCAAGCCGCCGCACGGCAGCCTGGTGCCGGTCGTGATCCCCGAAGACGCTTCGCAATTCAAGCACCGTGAGGAACTCGTCTACCTGCCGCCGGCCTGGTTCGCCAGCTACCCGCCGCCGCAGTTGCCGACGGTGATGATGATCGGCGGCATGGTCAACACGCCCGCCGACTGGGTGCGCGCCGGCGGCGCCGTGGACGCCGTCGACGCCTTCGCGGCCGCGCACGGCGGCAACGCGCCGGTGCTGGTGTTCGTCGATCCGGGCGGCGCCTTCGACAACGACACCGAATGCGTCAACGGAAACCACGGCAACGCGGCCGATCACCTGACCAAAGACGTTGTGCCCTACCTGGTCTCGAACTTCGGTGTCAGCCCCGACCCGTCCCGCTGGGGTGTCGTCGGCTGGTCGATGGGCGGAACCTGCGCGGTGGACCTGACCGTCATGCACCCCAACATGTTCAGCTCGTTCGTCGACATCGAGGGCGACCTGACCCCCAACACCGGGACCAAGGAGCAAACCATCGCCAACCTATTCGACGGCGATGCCGACGCGTGGGCGAGATTCGACCCGACCACGGTGATCAACCGCCACGGACGCTACACCGGGGTATCCGGTTGGTTCGCCATCTCGTCGGGTGATTCACCGCGCCGCGACGTCACAACCGTGGACACCGCCGCAATGGCCGTCGCCGGTCGCGCCGCCGCCGCCGACCCGGGCAACCAGGCCGCGGCCGCCTCGTCCCTGTGCGGGCTGGGCCGAGCCAACGGCATCGACTGCGCGGTGGTGGCCCAGACCGGAAAGCACGACTGGCCGACCGCCGGCATGGCGTTCTCCACCGCGCTGCCGTGGCTGGCCGGCCAGCTGCACACCCCGGGTGTGAGTCGGATCGCCTTGCCCAGCAACGGCTCTCAGCAAGCCCTATGACCGCGCTAGCCGCGCGGCAGGCCGAGTACCCGCTGGGCGATGATGTTGCGCTGGATCTCCGACGTGCCGCCGGCGATGGTCCCGGAGAAGCTGCGGGCGTAGCGCTCGAACCAGCTGGCGAAGTAGTGGTCGAGGTTCATGTGCGCGTACGGGCCCGTCAGTCCCGGGTGCACCAGTCCGTCGGATCCCGCGGACGTCAGCGCCAGTTCCATGCCACGCAACTCGGCCTCGGAGCCGAGCAGCTTGAGCACCGAGATCGCGGCCACATCATCTTCGCCACGCGCGGCGCGCGCCAGAGCCGCCGAACCCAGCAGCCGTAGGGCCTGCTTGTCCATGATGGTGCTGGCGTATTGGTCACGCTCGACGTCGGTGCTCGGATGGAAATCGTCGATCATGTTCTCCAGGCGATCGGCGAAACCCAGCCACATCATCGTGCGTTCATGTCCCAGCGAGCCGTTGGCCACCCGCCACCCCTGGTCGAGCTCCCCGACCAGGTTCTCGGCCGGCACCCGAACGTCGGTGAAGAACACCTCGTTGAAATCGAGATCGTCGGCACCGCAGATCGACGGGAACGGCCGGCGCACCAGCCCCGGGGTATCGGTGGGGATGATGAGCGCGCTGATTCCCTTGTGCTTCGGCACATCCGGATTGGTCCGCACGAACGTCAGCAGGATGTCGGCGTCGTGGGCCCCCGAGGTCCACACCTTCTGGCCATTGACCACGAAGTGACCGCCGTCCAGCACCGCGCGAGTGCGCAGCGACGCCAGGTCGGAACCCGCGCTCGGTTCGCTCATGCCGAGCGAAGCGGTGATCTCGGCCCGCAAAATCGGCACCGCCCAACGCCGCTTCTGCTCGTCGCTGCCGAACGACAACAGCGATGCCCCAACAATATTCACGCCCTGCGGGTTGAAGCTGTGGTAGATCCGCCGGCGGCTCAGTTCCTCGAGATAGACGAACTGCTGAATGACCGTGGCGTTGCGCCCGCCGAATTCCGGCGGCTGGCTGGGCAGCAGCCAGCCGTTGTCGAACAACAGCCGCTGCCAGTCGCGGGCCCACTGCGGCATGTGTGAGACCGACCGGGGGCGTTCGAGCGTTTCGCTTGCGGGAGGCAGGTTTTCGTCCAGGAACGCCGAGAACTCCGCCCGGAACTCCTCGACGTCGGAATCAAAAGTCAGCTGCACGGTATTCCTCCGCGATCCGCGCCCGGTGCTCCGCCGCGCCGCCGAGCATCAACTCGCCCGCCTTGGCTCGTTTCAGCGCGAACTGCAGGTCGTTCTCCCACGTGAATCCCATTGCGCCATGCAGCTGTAGGCCGTGCCGGAACACCAGCGACTGGCATTCGCCGGCCGACGCCTTGGCCATCGCGGCCGCCAGCCGGCGGCGCGGATCGTCGGCCGCGATCGTCAACGCGGCGAAGTAGGCCAGCGCGCGCGCCCGTTGCACGGCGACGTGCATGTCGGCGGCCTTGTGCTGCACGGCCTGGAACGAGCCGATCGCCACGCCGAACTGCTGGCGGCTACTCACGTGCTCGAGCACCAGGTCGAGGATGCGTTGGCAGGCGCCCACCATCGTGATCGCCATGCCGGTCAACGCGAAATGGTGAGCGCGTTCCGCGTCGACGGTCAGCCGGTCACTGTCGGGCACCCGAACCTCGGCGAACGACAGGTCGGCGACGTGCAGTACCGGATCGAACACCGCCGCGCGCCGGGCCGACACCTGACCGGACGCGACCAGGAACACCCCGGCGTCGGTCACCACCGCCAGCCGATCCGCGCGATCTCCGTCGAGCACGTGCCGCGCGGTGCCTTCCAGGACCCAACCCTCGGCGTCGCGGTGCGCGGCGACCCCGCTATAGACCGCGGTGCCCGACTGGTGTGGGTCGAAGCGGTCCGCGGCGAGCGGCGCGAACTGGCTCATCGTCGCCAGGTAAGGGGTGGGGTCGGTGGCGTGGCCGAGCTGCTCGAGCACGATGGCCAACTCGACGGCGCTGTCCGCATCGCTGAGCTCGGTCCAGCCCTGGTCTACATACGATTTCCACAACGGGCTCGGGTCGACGCCCTCTTCGACCACGCTGCGCACCAACGACGGCGGGCACTGCTTCGCGACGGCGTCGCGCACCGTGTCCTGCCACAGTCGCTGGTCAGCATCGAACTCCAACAGCATCCGCGCCGCCTCTCGTCGTGACTGTCACGGCGAGAATACCATTCTCGGTTGCGGAAGTAATAATCTCTGAATCCGGGCATGGGGTATCAAACAGGCCATCCCGCCGCGCGCCCGGTTCGCCGGGCCAATGGCTTCGAGCGCCCAGCTAGCCGGGGGCTCGGGCACCGTCGAGGACGCCGTCGGCGGCTTGGTCCCAGCGGTCGAGGTTGACGAATTCGGCCAGCGGACGCCGGCGCAGCGGGCCATGTTTGCCCTTCGGCCACCCCACCACGATGTGGCCGGCGATCATCCAGCCCTCGGGTACCCCGACGGCTTCCCGCAGCAGCTGCTCACCGCCGTACGAGGCCCAGCTGGTCAGGCAGGCACCCAGGCCCTGGGCCCTGGCGGCCAGTAGGAAGTTCTGCATGGCGGGAAAGATCGAACCGCCGAGCAGCAGTTCGGACGCCGTCGGGTAATGCGCCTGGGCGAACAGGACCGAAGTGAATTCACCGGCGCGGTCGTGCAATTCGTATGTCGCACGGTAGGTGCGCGCTCGACGGCTGTTGTCGTCGTCGGCGGGCCGGTTCATGCCGTAGACCGGCTCGATCACTTCCAGCGCGTGGGCCGCGGCCTTGGCCACCACCGCCCGCTGCTCGGGCGATCGCAGCACAACGAATCGCCAGCCTTGCGCATTGGCGCCCGAGGGGGCCCACCTGGCCGCCTCGAGACACCGCGCCAGGGTCGCATCGTCCACCGGCTCGTCGGTGAAGCGCCGGATGGTCCGGGCCGTCGACATCACTTCCCAGATGTCAGCGCTTGCTCCGGTCACTGCTTCTCCTCTACGTCCAGAGTCGCCCAGGTCGGCACCGTCAGTTCGTATTCCTTGCGGCGCAAGACTTTTGGTTACCGCGACGTTGAAGCACCCGTCCGGCGGCAATGAGAACAGAAAGTGGACAGCTTCATTAGAACCTCGACTGTAGACCCCGCCGAGCGACCACGGTGCAAGACTGCGCTCAGGCAATCGGAACCTCGCCAGCGCACGCGCGACTACATCGAGGGCCGCTGCCCCGAATTGAAGGGAGATGTGCATTGGATCGCGAAACCTACCAGCGGGGGCTTGACATCCGCTCCGAGGTGCTGGGCGAGGAGTATGTCAACCGCGCGTTGGCCAACGCGGACGACTTCACCGGGCCCCTGCAAGACCTCGTCACCGAATACTGCTGGGGTGCCGTCTGGGGCCGCGAGGAACTCCCGCGCAAGACCCGCAGCATGCTCAACCTGGCGATGATCTCGGTGCTCAACCGGCCCAACGAATTACGCACACACATCAAGGCGGCGCTGACCAACGGTGTCACCCGTGAGGAAATCCGCGAGGTCTTCCTGCAGGTGGCCATCTACGCCGGCGTGCCGGCCGCCGTCGACAGCTTTCGCATCGCGGGTGAGGCGTTCGGCGAACTGGACCGGGATAGTGGCGACCGCTAGCGCGGCGGAGCCGGGCGCCGGGGGCACCTCCCGCTTGCGGGGGCCGGGTCGCCACCATCGGGGTAAGGGACCCAACATGAAGATCGGGTTCATCGGACTCGGAAATATGGGCCTTCCCATGGCATCCCGCCTCCTCCGGGAAAATCACGACGTCGTCGCCTTCGACACGAGCGGCGAGGCACTCGAGCGCGTCGTCGCCCTTGGCGCCCGCCCGGCGTCGTCGGCCAAGGAGGTCGCCGACCGCGCCGAAACGGTGCTGGCCAGCCTGCCCACCCCGAGTGTGTCGCTGGAGGTGGCGACCGGCCCGGCGGGCGTGATCGAGGGGGCGCGGGTGCGGCGCTACGTCGACTTGTCCACTGTCGGTAGCCAAATGGCGGTGCAGATCCACGCGATGCTGGCCCGGCGCGACATCGTGGCGATGGACAGCCCGGTCAGCGGCGGTGTCAGCGGGGCCGAGAAAGGGACGCTGGCGCTCATGGTTTCGGGCCCGCGCGACGAATTCGACCTCGTGCGAACCGCGCTCGAAGCGCTCGGCCGGCCGATGTATGTCGGCGACAAGCCCGGCGCGGCGCAGACGATGAAGCTGGCGAACAACATCTTGGCGGCCAACGTCTTGGCCGCCACCGCGGAAGTCGTCGTGATGGGCGTCAAGGCCGGCCTCGACCCCGCCGTGATGATCGAGGTGCTCAACGCGGGATCGGGTGCGACGAGCGCGAGCCGCGACAAGTTCCCCCGCGCGATCCTGTCGCGCACCTTCGACTACGGCTTCGCCACCGGGCTGATGCTCAAGGACGTGCGGCTCTACCTCGATGAAGCGCGGGCGCTTGGCGTTCCCGCCGAGGTCGCCGAGACGATCGGCCGGCTGTGGGAGGCCCTTGCCCGCGACGAGGGGCCCGAATCCGACTTCACGACGGTGATCAAACCGTTCGAGCGGGCCGCGGGCGTGACGGTGGGCGGGGCATCGGACTAGCCCATCGCCCCGGCCGCCGCGGCGACGAGCCCGCGATCGCGTCCCTCTCCCACCTCGGAGAATGGTATTATCCGCAAAGAAGAACCATACTTGCTCCGACGACCACAAAACGCGTGCCACCAGCGACGATGAATAAACGAAATGCTTACCGGAAACCCGTTGATGGACCACCGAACGAAATGTTAGATTGGCTATCATCTGACCTCGCGCGGCCGGCTTTCGCCGCCGCAGCCGAAGGGTGGCTCTTGTGATCACACACGCCGACGGAACCAGCACCCCGTTGATCGACGCCAGCGTGCACATCTTCTTCCCGTCCAACAAGGCCCTGCGCAAGACCCTGCGCGAGCCGTTCAAGAGCCGCGGCTTCCCCGATTACGAGATGGACTGGTACGGCGCCCCAGGCGGTGAGTACGCGCCCAACACCGAGGGCCCGGACCGCCAGTACCCGGGTTCGGACCCGGATTTCGTTGCCAATGAACTGTTTTCGAAGCGCGGCGTGCAGGGCGCTGCCCAGGTGCCGGTCCGGCATGATGCCGCGCGCCATCGGGTGCAGCACCGCCACATCG